>CANPWW010000016.1 GCA_947585115.1 uncultured Monoglobus sp. | reverse complement strand
GCAGAAATGAAAGTATTAAAATAATTTTTCGCGGTAAAAGACCTGTAACAAGGTCTTTTATTTTTAGAGAAAGGAGGGTTACGGACGATGTCGAATAGTATGCCGATATGGGAAAAGTACCTGCTTACGGTAAAAGAAGCTTCATTATATTTTAACATCGGTGAAAACAAGATGTATCGTATAGTCAACGATTGCGTGCGTTCGGATCAGAAATTCATAGTTCAAAATGGCAGCCGAACAATGATAAATCGAAAAAAATTTGAAGACTTTTTAAACAATACGACATCGATATGAAAATATTTTTAAAAAATAGTAGATTTTATGCCATGGTTATGATACAATTATGTTTATCATATGCTATGGTTTCTTAATTGAAAGGAGCTAAAAATATGAGTAAAAAGAGAAGAGATAAGAAAGGACGTGTTTTAAGAAACGGGGAATGTCAGCGAGAGGACGGAAGGTATCAATATGATTATATTGACACGATAGGAATTCACAGATGTGTATACAGTTGGAAATTGGAAAACACCGATGCTTTGCCGTACGGAAAACGAAACTGTAAATCTCTCAGACAAAAAGAAAAAGAGATCGAAAATGATATTTCCGACGGAATGGTTACTTACGGCGACAGTACAACAGTGCTTGAATTAGCTCAAAAATATGTAATGCAAAAAACCGGTGTTCGTGCGTCAACTCGTACAGGGTACAAAACGGTACTAAATTTATTAAAGCGTGAAACTTTCGGACATGTGAAGATCGACCGAATAAAGATTTCGGACGCAAAAATATGGCTGATTAAATTACAGCAAAAGGACGGAAAAAGCTACAGTACCATACATACCATAAGAGGGGTTCTCAGACCTGCTTTTCAAATGGCCGTGGATGATGATGTTCTTAGAAAAAACCCGTTTGATTTTCCGCTTGTAAATGTTATTGTAAATGACTCGGTGCGTCGTGATGCTATCACTCACGAACAAAAGCGACTATTCCTTAACTTTGTGAAAAACGACGAGCATTTCAGCAGATACTATGAAGCGATTTATATTTTGTTTTATACAGGAATGCGCATATCGGAGTTTACAGGACTGACGGTTAAGGACATTGATTTGAAAAATAAACGTGTTACTATCAATAAACAGCTTTTGAGAGGCAGTGACATGACATATATAATCGAAAAACCCAAAACGGAAGCCGGAACAAGGGTAATTCCGATAACAGATGATGTTTGCAAGTGTTTCGACAAAATATTAAGAAACCGAAATTACAGAAATGAACCTATAATAAACGGTCATGCCGGTTTTTTATATTTGGACAAAAATCACATGCCTATGGTTGCGATGCATTGGGAGCATTATTTTCAACATATGGTGAAAAAATACAATGATATTTATAAAAAAGAGATACCTAAAATAACGCCTCATGTGTGTAGACACACGTATTGCAGTCATATGGCAAGTACCGGCATTAATCCGAAATACTTGCAATATTTGATGGGGCATTCCGATATAAGTGTCACCCTTAATACCTACACGCACGTTGAATTTGACAACATTGAAGACGAGATAAGGAAACTAAATGACGTAGTTATTTGAACTATATTTAATCAAAAATTTTCTGTAAATTATAAAAAATCGTTATGAATTTACAGAACTTTTACAGAAAATGAGGGTGAAACTACATGGTAAAAAGTGAGAAAACGAGACAAAAAGTTAAGTCTCCGAAAATTTAAAAATCGCTGTAAACGCCGAAAATACGTTGATTTGGGAGGTTTTGAGGAGAATGGTTAAAATAATGTTCATCTGCCACGGCAATATTTGCAGATCGCCTATGGCTGAGTTTTTGTTCAAGGATATGGTGAAAAAGGCGGGGCTCCAAAATGATTTTCTGATCGAGTCGGCGGCCACCAGCTATGAGGAAATCGGGAACCCCGTGCACCCCGGCACCAAGCGCAAGCTGGCCGAGCAGGGGATCTCCGCCAAGGGCAAGCGGGCGCGGAAGCTTCTCAAATCCGACTATGACAAATACGATCTGTTCATCGGCATGGACAGCGCCAACATACGCAATATCAACAGGATCTTCGGCGGCGACCCGGAGGGCAAGGTCAAAAAGATGCTCGAGTTCGCCGGGAGTTATGACGATGTGGCGGACCCGTGGTACACGGGTAATTTCGAAGTCACATACGACGACATAATGAGGGGCCTGAGCGGCCTTTTTAAGGAGCTTACGGGAAAAGAATATCGGGCGCGGCAGAGGTGATCGTTTTGAAAAAAATCGTTTTCGGAATATTGGCTCACGTGGACTCGGGCAAGACGACATTGTCCGAGGCTTTGCTGTACCTGAGCGGCGAGATACGTAGGCGCGGCAGGGTCGACCACGGCGACGCCTTTCTCGACACCAACGCTATCGAGCGCGACCGCGGCATCACGATATTTTCAAAGCAGGCGCAGCTTATGCGCGGCGATACCCGATTCACTCTGGTCGACACCCCGGGGCACGTGGATTTTTCAATGGAGACCGAGCGCGCTCTGTCGATTTTGGACTGCGCGGTGCTTGTCATCAGCGGGACCGACGGGGTCCAGAGCCACACCGATACGCTGTGGCGGCTGCTTGAGCGATACGACATCCCGACATTTATTTTTGTGAACAAAATGGACTTAAACGGCATGGGGCGCGAAAAGCTGAGCGGTGAGCTCAAAAAGCGTCTGAGCGACGGCTGCCTCGATTTTTCCGAGATCGGCACGCCCGAGTTTTCGGAGAGCGCCGCGATGTGCGACGAGGAGATATTGAACGCCTATCTCGAGGGCGGGGAAATAAACGCGGATATGCTGCGCCGCGCTATAAAAAAGCGCGAGATCTTCCCGACATTTTTCGGTTCCGCGCTGAGATGCGAGGGCGTCGAGGAGCTGCTTGACGCTCTCTCGGAATATTCGGTCATGCCGGAATACAAAAAAGAGTTCGGCGCCAGGGTGTACAAGATATCCGAGGACGAGCGCGGAACGCGCCTGACCCACATGAAAATAACCGGAGGCGCGCTCAAGGTCAAGGATATGATAGACGGCGAGGACCGTGACGGCACCGAGTGGAGCGAAAAGATCGACCAGATCAGGATATACTCGGGCGAGAAATTTACGACGGCCGACACCGCCGAGGCGGGGACTGTCTGCGCGGTCCAGGGCCTGACCCGATCTTATCCGGGTCAGGGTCTGGGGGCCGAGCACAACTCAAAAGCGGCGCTGCTCAGCCCCGTGCTGGCGTACACGGCGCGGCTGCCCGAGGGCACCGATATTCACGCGGCGCTCCGAAATTTTCGGATACTTGAGGAAGAGGAGCCGCAGCTCGGCATAATATGGAACGAGCAGCTGCGCGAGATACAGATACGCCTGATGGGCGAGATCCAGACCGAGGTGTTGAGCCGCGTTATACGCGAGCGGTTCAATATGGACGTGGAATTTGTGCGCGGCAGTATTGCCTACAAAGAGACGATCAAAAACATCGTCGAGGGCGTGGGCCACTATGAGCCGCTGAGACATTACGCCGAAGTGCATTTGATTTTGGAGCCGGGCAAGCCGGGCAGCGGACTGCGGTTCGCCTCAAAGTGCGGCGAGGACAACCTGGACAGAAACTGGCAGCGGCTGATATTGACGCACCTTAAAGAAAAGACGCATCTGGGCGTGCTGACGGGCTCGCCGATAACCGATATGAAAATAACGCTGGCGTCGGGCCGCGCCCACAAAAGGCACACCGAGGGCGGCGACTTCAGACAGGCGACCTACAGGGCGGTGCGCCAAGGCCTCAGGCAGGCTGAGAGCGTGCTGCTCGAGCCGTGGTACGAGCTGCGTATCGAGGTGCCGACCGACTGCGTGGGCAGGGCGATGAACGACGTTATCACGGCGGGCGGACGGATAAATCCGCCCGAGACCGACGGCGAAAACTCGATAATAACCGGCTCGGCGCCGGTCAGAGGAATGGTCGACTACGCGGCCGAGCTGGCGGCGTACAGCGGAGGAAGAGGCAGGTTTTCCTGCATTCCCGGCGGATATTTCCCATGCGCCGACGCGGAAAGCGTTATTGAGGAAATAGGCTACGACTGCGACGCCGATACCGAAAACACGGCCGACTCGGTTTTCTGTTCCCACGGCGCGGGCTATCCGGTTCGCTGGGACGAGGTGCCCGAGCATATGCACCTTGAGAGCGAGCTCAAACGGGCCGAGGAGCCTCGGGCGATAGAGGGCCGCGCGAGAGCGAGAGAGTTTGTGGACAGCATCGCGGCCGACAAGGAGCTTATGCGGATATTCGAGCGGACATACGGTCCGATCAGACGCGAGACAGCGAGCGATGAGCCTGCGCGGCGCTCAAGTGCTGTTATGCCTTCCGCGCCGCCGAAGGGCGTAAGCCGCGCGTCCGCCGCCGCGAAAAGAAGGCAAAACGGGGACGATTATCTTCTGGTCGACGGCTACAATATAATTTTCGCGTGGGACGAGCTCGAAAAATACGCGGACGACAGCATGGAGACGGCGCGCATGAAGCTGGCGGACATTTTGTGCAACTACCGCGGCTTCAAAAAGTGCGAGGTGATACTTGTATATGACGCGTATAAAGTGAAAAACAACCCCGGCGAGGTCGAGCGCTACCACAATATTGACATTGTGTACACAAAGGAGCGTGAGACCGCCGATATGTATATCGAAAAGACCTCTCACAGGCTGAGCAAAAACAACCGCGTCCGCGTGGCGACGTCCGACGGATTGGAGCAGCTGATAATCCTGGGCGGAGGCGCCCTGCGGATCTCGGCCTCCGACCTGAGAGCCGAGATCAAAGAGGCCGAAAGTGAGATAAAAGACTATATGAAATCGCTCGGCCTCAGCGGAACCTTGGAAAACCGCATGGAAAAGGAGTTGAATTTTTATGACGCAGGAAAAGATCAAGCGAATCAATGAGCTTGCTAAGAAAGCGAAGAGCCACGGCGGGCTCACCGAGGCTGAGACAAAAGAAAGAGCCGCGCTGAGAAACGAGTACCTGGCGGATGTCCGCAGGAACCTCAAGGCGCAGCTCGACAATATCGAGATCGTGGACTGAGGTTATTTTTTGAGAATCGGTCTCAGCCGCTTGTAGAGCAGGAAGGTGAGCAGTGAGATCACGAGACCCTTTAATAAATTAAAAGGCACGATCGAGAGGGCGATAAGCTTGAACTCGCTGTCAAATATCGGTGAGATATCGGTGCCCATTTTGATTATGGCGTCAAGCGGAAAACCCATCGCGTTGATGTAAAACGGAAACACTATGAAATAGTTGGAAAACAGGCTGACTACGCCGAAGCACAGAGTTCCGGCGAGCATTCCCAAAAGCGCGGTGCGGCGCGTTTTGTTGCGCTTGTATATTATTCCGGCCGGCAGCGTCAGGCAGCAGCCCAGAATAAAATTCGAGAGCTCGCCGACTCCTGCGGTTGAGGTCATAAAAAGGTGGAGCAGGTTTTTGATAAGCTCGACCAAAACGCCCGCGATCGGGCCGAACGCGAAGGCGCAAATCAGCGCCGGCAGCTCGGAAAAGTCGAATTTAACAAAGCTCGGCACGATGGGCAGCGGAAAGTCCAGCATCATAAGCACGAACGAAACCGCTCCGCATACCGCCACCGAGGCGATCATTCTTGTGGTGATTGTTTTATTTGATTTCATAGCGCGTTCTCCTTAATATTTTGTTTAAAACCGCCCGCAGTTTTCGCGGGCGGTTTGTGGTTATTCGCTTTGTTCCGATTCCGATTCCGGCTCGGATTCGGTTCCGACGTCGGCATCGGTTTCGGCGTCCGCCGCTGCCTGTGCGATCTCAGTCGGAGGTGGAAGCGGAGGATTGGCGCTGTCGAACACCTCCTGGCTGACGCTGCCGTCATCGTTGGTAACGGTCTTTGTCGCCACAACGTTATTGCCGTCGTTCACAACGTCTATTTTTTCGTCGGGGAGTGACACATTCGAGCCCACTATGCTTACCGTAAGCGTGCCGCCGCCCGCCGACACGAATATCCTTATTGGGTATTCGGTGCTGTTTTCGAATATAAACTCGGGTCCGCCCCAAGATACGGTCGCGTCCATGCCCTGCGGCACGTATGAAACGCCCTTTGAATGTGATGTGCGCTCGATCACGTCAAGTCCCGCTCTCCTTACCGCGCAGTATATCGTGGATGAAACCTGGCATATTCCGCCGCCGTAATCAGTCTCGCTGACGGTCTCGCCGCCCTTTACCACATAAACCGGCGCGGGCAGATATCCGCGGCCGGGCGTTCTCTCGCCCACTACCTTGTTGAAGTCGAACCTCTCGCCCGGAAGCAGTTCAAGTCCGCTTATCGTGTTTGAGCTTACCGAGATATTGTTTGACCTTGAGGCGCTGCTGCCGCCGTATGAAGTGGTATAGGATCCCAGCGTGTCCTCGTACATTATGCTTTGCAGAAACGCGGTGTCCGCCGCGGGCTGGATCAGCTGAACCGGAACGCTGTACTCTGTCTCGGGCTGGTTGACCGCCTTTTCGATATCGGCCTTGCTCACAACGATCTGAGGCTTTGAGGGCACAACGTATACTTTGTTGTTCTCGTCCTTGGCGTATGACGCGTTCACCGCCGGAGCCGTGATGTAATTATAAAAAGCGTCCAAATCGAGCGGTTCCGCGTCCGTTATCAGCGGCTCAAATGTAACGTCGCCGAAATTAAAGGTATATATCTGATCAAGAACGCTGCTTACGGCAGTGTTCATATCGACCTTTATGCCCTGCTGGGGTTTCGCGATAATGATGCTGTCTCCGTCGCCCAGTCTGTAGGTATAGCCCAGAGGTTCCTTCTCATATGGCGAGCACAGATCGCTTATAGCACCCGTAAGCGCCTGCTCGTCGTATGAAACCGCGGGGGGCAGCGTGTTCTTTGAGAAAAGACCGGCTGTGAAATTTTTGAGTTTGCTCATAAATCCGGGATTTTCGCGTCCCGCGTTATACGCGTCGCTCGCCATTTTATCGGGCTCAAATACCATCGAAAGGTTATCGATGTTTATTGTCGAGCTTGAGTCCATACAATGGAAGTTGATGGTTTTGTCCGCTATTTTGTCCGGACTGAACGCGGCGTTTAAAGCTTCCGCGGCGTCCGCCTGGGTCATGCCGCTGACCTCAACGTTGTCGATATAGGTATTCGGCATTATCTTGTCGTACGCGTTAACATACGCGCCGTAACCTATCGCGGCAACCGCGATGATACCCGCAGCGCAGCCCGCTATTATCGCGGGCTTATGTGATTTTTTTCTTTTTTTGTTCGATTTTGTTTTTTCGGGAGCCTTTTTTTCGTTTTTCGTCGCGGCTTCCGCGGCCTTCTCCGCGCGGCTCGGCGCCTCGACGCTCTTTGCTTCTTCTTTTGTTTCTTCTTTGATATAATCCTCGATATCGTTTGAAACAGTATTTTCATTGTCTGACATTTACTCTCACCCCGCCTATAAATTCGTTCGGTTTATATTCTCTCACAAAATGCGACAAAAATCAATCTTTATTTCGGATTTAAACAAATTGTTATAAAAATTTAATATTGGACAAATTCTTTGTATTTGCCCGCTGCTTGCTCAATTATCGGCTGCTCAAAAGGCTTATCACGAACTGAGCGGCGGTCCTGCCCGAAAAGCCGTTATACTGGACCTGCCACGTCAGCGCGCGGGCCCTGATCTCGTCGGTCATTTCGATATTGTGCCGCGCCAGCATGTCGCGGACAATGAGCAAATACTCCTTTTGAGTCGGGGTCAGGAAGCTCAGATTAATTCCGAATCGCTCAGAGAGGGATTTGCGCTCGCTGATGGCCTCGCTCCTGTGTATCTCGTCTCCGCCTTCGCGGTCCGACCAGGTCTCTTTGATAAGCCTGCGCCTGTTGGAAGTGGCGTAGATCAGGATGTTTTTGCCTCTCGCCTCGGTCTGGCCGTCCAGCGCGACTTTAAGCTCCTTGTATCCCGGATCGTCCGGCTCGAAAGATAAGTCGTCTATAAAAACAATATATTTCAGCATATCGTTGTTTATGCTGTCAAGGACACGTCCCAGACGGCTAAGATCGGATTTTTTCAGCTCGACCAGCCTGAGGCCCCTGTCCTTGAACATATTTAGGCAGGCTTTAACGCAGGACGATTTGCCGGTGCCGCTGCTGCCGGTGAGCAGCACATCGTTGGCGGGCAGACCGTCCACAAAGCTCTCGGTGTTTTCGATAAGAACTTTCTTTTGATGCTCGAGCCCGACCAGATCGTCAAAGGTGATCGGATCGACGTTCAGTATGCCGCGGAGCTTGCCGTTTTCCCATTTGAGCGCGGCGTACGCCGAGGTCCTGCCGGTGCCGAATATTTCGGCGTGGGCAAGCATCGCGCCCATAAGCGCCTCCTTTGACGAGGCGTTCATCATGCCGAGCAGCGAGTGGGCGTATCCGCCGGGACCCGCCGCTATAGGAGCGGTGTTTATTGACGAGAACGGAACCAGTCCGCGCTCGCGGCACAGACCGTCCCAATCGGGGGTCAGCAGCTCCTCAAAAACCGCCGCGGTGTCGCGCCGCAGAAAGGCGCGGACAGTCTCGGGATCGGGCAGATCGTCGCTCTCAAGCATGGCGCGCAGCACGTACTCCTTGACGATCGAGCCGTCTGTCAGGCGCTTGCCCGAGAATTTTATCAGGCGCCGAACCGCCTTGTAATACGCGGCTTCGTCTCCTCGTTTTTTGAATTTGAGAAGGGCGCGCACCGTTTTGTCGTTGTTTAATTTGCTGAAAATAAATAAGTTCATATATCTTTCCTCTTTTATTTAGAAATTATCTCTATCGCTTTTTCGGCGTTCAGTCTCGCCAGCTTAGCCAACTCGGCCGTCGATTTTTTCAGTTCCGCGCTTATCGAATCGCGGCTGAGCATTACTCTGTCAATTATGCGGTCAAGCTCCGCGGAGCTCAGATTCTCCACCGAAAGCTTGTCGTTTCTGCCTATATATCCGATGATCGCGCTGACCTTCGGGTCATAGATAAGGCCGATTATCGGAGTCGCCACCGAGGCGGCGTATATCAGCATGTGGAGCCTCATTCCGATGACGAGGCGCGAGCGCTTCGCTATCCCAAGGATCTCGGCCGGGCTGAGGTTCTCGGGAGCCGCCAGTCCGCAGGGCCCCGAAAGCTTTGCCGCTTCTTTGGTTATTTCCGTGTCCTTGGGGCACTGCATGGGAACAAACAGAGTTCTGAGCCCGTATTTTTGGTAAATATATTTTGCCGACTTTGCGCTCTCGCTCTCAAAATTTTCGCCGAGCGTTTTCCACGGCCTGATCGAAACGCAGACGAAATCCTCGCCGCGGCTTATGCCGCATTTTGAAAGAATCTCGTTGGCCGCCTCGTCCGAGCAGGGGCTCAGCGTGAACGCGGGATCGGCCGTGACCCGTATGTTCGGGTTGTCGACGCCGATTTTTTTTAGCTCATCCAGTGAAGATTTTTCTCTGAGCGTTATCAGGTCGGCCTTGCCGAGAGCATGGCGTATCTTCGGGTAATTGCGGCGGTTCAGTATCGGGCCTATGCCGTTGGCGTAGAGCATGACGCGCGTTCCGAGCCTCGCCGCGGTCTCGATGATAAACAGGTAGTACGCCAGAGATTTGTCGCTGGTGATGTCCTGGATCAGGCTGCCGCCGCCGCTGATCAAGAGCTTGGTTTTTTTCAGATCGCGCCTGAGCGCGGCGATATTGAACCGATGCTCCGAGTCGACTCCGAACAGCGCCGAGGTCTCCTTTGGATTGTTTGAGAGAACCAGAATTTTTATGTCGGGCCTAAGCTCCCGCAGGTTGCTTATTATCGCCTTTAGTATCGAGTCGTCGCCGCTGTTGTCGAATCCGTAGTAGCCCGAGATCATAACGTCGTATTCGTGATTTTTTTGCGGCGGCTGCGGATACTCGGACTTGCAGTCGAAATCGCAGACCGACACGTCGTTTATGCCTTCATTTTTTATCACGCTGATATACATCTTCATTGCGTCGTCCGCCATTGTTTCGATCGAGTAGTATTTTTCGACCACCTCTTTGGCGTACGAGCCAAGCTCCGCTCGCTCATCGGCGCTCATTTTCATCAGCGCGGTTATGTCGCGCAGCAGCTTTTCCTCGGTTGTGTCGCCGCAGCCGCGGCAGCAGAAATTGGTGTCGATCGAGGTCTTGAGCTTGTCCCGCGAAAAGATGCCGATATAACCCTCGTTTCCCGCGATTACCGACGGCTTTTCCGCCGCCATCGCCTCAAGGGCCGCGCGGCTCACGCCGACGAAGATCTCGCCGCTCGCCACCAGTTTGTTTATGTCGGTGCGGCTGCCGGTATATTTTATCAGTGATTTTTTCAGGCGGTCGTTCACCGCGTCGGCTTCATTCCGCACAGCCTTAAAGTCATTGCCGCCGCCCACGATCAGTATCTCGAGATCATCTATCTCTTTGTCAAGCTTTTCGGCAATCGCGATAAGCTTGTGCGCGGCCAGGCTCCGATCCTCGTCCATGCGGCTGACATACACGACGCGCCGCTTTTCGGGCTTTAGGCCGAACTCACGCGCAACGTCCGAATAATCGGTGTTTTTAGAAAATTTCGCCGTGTCGATGCCGTTTATGGTGACCCGTATATTTTGAGGCTTAATGCCGTAGTTGTCGATCAGATATTTTTTAATATCGTCGCTTACCGCCAGAGAGCGGTCGCCCCATTTGCTTATATATTTATAAGGAAATCTCAGGCTGAAAACCCAGTGCGCCGTTGTGACAAATCTGAAATTGACCGATCTTCTGATCATGTTCAGTATAAAGCAGGGAATCCTGGCGTGGCCGTGGACCACATCGAAATTCTCCCGCTTTATCAGTTTTTTCAGAATATTGTATGAGGTCATAACGTCGGAGGGATTTTTTCCCGACATGGGCACATAGATATGGTTGACGCCGGCCTCGCGGAGCTCGCTTTCATACGCGCCGCCGGCCGAGGCCACCCAGACATCAACGCCGCGCCTCTTGAGAGCCTTTGACAGCTCGACGATATGGGTCTCGGCGCCGCCTATATCCAGCTTCATTGTCGCCATCAGAACCTTCATGTGAAATACCTTTTCCTTTCTTTTTCAAACAATTAATTTAATTTTAAATCAGTTTTTGTAAAATTGCAATACCTATGTGAATTTTTTTGTAAAAAAATCAGTCTTAATTATTGCAAATATAAAATTAATATGTTATAATATTTCCGTTTGTTAATAAAGACGACATTTGTCAGAAAAGAAATTCAAGAGCCGGTAAATTTATGAAAGTTAAAAACAGCTTTAAGAGGGTGAATGAATGTTAAGAAAAAAACTTAAAACGCTTTGCGCAGCGGCGGTTCTGATCATTTGTATGGCGGCGTGCGCCTCGGCTTTCGCCGATGATACGGTGTCGGTCCGCCTTGACGGCGGCAAGATTGATTTTGACACCGCTCCGCAGCTTGTGAATGACCGCACGTTTGTTCCGATGAGAGCCATATTTGAGGCGTACGGAGCCGTGATATATTGGGACGAGAGCGAAAAATCGGTCACGTCTAAGTATAACGGCGTGGAGATATATTTAAAGATCGGCGATGATGAAATGCTGGTAAACGGCGAGAGCGTGCGGCTTGACGCGGCGCCGTTTATCGCGGACGACAGAACGCTCGTGCCTGTGCGCGCAATATCCGAGGCGTTCGGCAGCCGCGTTGAGTGGGACGAGGACGAGAGAGTTGTTTCGATCATTTCGCCCGTTGAGGAAAACGGTGTGCTGAACGACGTTATAATCAATAACGACTACAGATACACGGGTTATGACGGAGAGTATAACGGAGTTTCGATTTTCGATAACTACGGCACCGACTTTTTCGGAATGGAGCTTCTGGCGATAACGCCGTGGCGCGGCGAACAGTACGCGGAGATAGTGAACGGAATGGCCGAGGATCTGCCTGATGTGCGGGTGTTCTGCGGAGTGCCTCCCACGGCGGCGGAGTTCTACGCCACCGATACATACAAGACGAATTACAAGTCGTCGATAGCGCATATATACAATAACCTGAGCGACAGGGTCACGCCCCTTAATCTGGAGGGCGCGATGAACACCAATCTGGGAAACTATCTGTACTTCAGGACCGACCACCACTGGACCCACTTCGGCGCCTACTGCGCGTATCTTGAGTTCTGCGACAAGTCCGGCGCGCCGTTTCCGAATCTTGACGACTTTGATGTCACGGTCAAGGATGAGTATCTGGGCTCATGGAGCAAGGCCACCGAGGGCACGCGCGGACACAATCTGCTCGGTCTGAAGCCCGACAGTATGATCCTGTATGAACCCATTGTGGATTATTCGGGCATGTCGTATCATGATATGGCGTTTGAAAAGCCGATCAAAGACATGGTTCTGCTGAATGAGAATTTTAACGACTACAACGTGTTCCTGGAGGGTGATTATCCGATCGAGCATTTTCACACCGATAACGGCAACGGAAGGTCGATATGCGTTATCAAGGAGTCTTACGGAAACGCGTTTTCAACGTGGCTGGTGAACAGCTATGAAGATATATACGTCGTCGACTATCGTCAGTTTAACGGCTACGGCGACACGGATGAAATGTTCACGGTCAAGGATTTTTACAGTCTGCATCCGTTTGACGACCTGCTGGTGCTCAGTTATCCCTACACGATCTTGGCCGATGATCTGCGTCAGATGCTGGGCGAGATGTGGAGAGAGGGATACAGGAATCCCGAGCGGGTAACCGATTATGTTCCGGATGAGTTGCGCGGCGGAGAGAGCGAAGCCGAACCCGAGAGCGGAGCCGAGGATGAGCCTTTGCCCACATTGGTTCCCGAGCCTCAGTCGGATGAACTGATCTTTTAAAGACATACATAAAGTTTTAAATCGCCGCGCGCTGGCGCGGAGCCTATAATTATTTCAGTAAAAGGAGTAGAGTACATTGTATTTGGCGTATTTGATAGCGGTATTATTTATCTTGCTTTTTGCCGTTATGCAGAAATTTGTTAACCCGAGCCGGCTTGCCCCGGTGCTTCCGGAGCCCGAATCCGAGCCCGAGCATAAGAGCGGAAAAAAGAAAAAGGGGAAAAAGGCGGCAAATAACGCGGAAGCGGCCGGCAAGGTTCCCAAGTTTGCACTCAAGAAAAACGAGATCCCGACGCGCGTTTTTGTGATCGCGGCGCTTATCGCCCTTGCGGTCAGAATGCTTATGGGATACTTTTTGAAGGGCTACGACACCGATATGTCATGCTGGATCGCGTGGGGAAACAAGCTCATTTCAGAGGGCCCCGGCCATTTCTACGCGCCCGACTATTTCTGCGATTATCCCCCCGGATATATAACGATACTCGGATTTTTCGCTTGGATAAACCAGACATTCGGCCTTTCCGACAAGGCGACGCAGCTTTGTTTCAAGATGCCCGGAATACTGGCAGACCTCGGTTTGATGATAGCCGTTTTCAAAATCGGCTCAAAGGAGCTCGGCAAAAAGCAGGCCCTCATACTCGGCATACTTTTGATGCTCAATCCTCTGCTTCTTGTCAACTCTTCCGCGTGGGGCCAGATCGAGTCGCTTTTGGCTCTCTTCCTCGTGCTCTCGATGTATAATCTTTACAAAAAGAATTGGTACCTGTCGGGCATACTGTATGTTCTGGCGGTTCTGATAAAGCCTCAGGCATTGATGGTGGGCCCCGTTTTCCTGTTCGCGTTTGTGGCAAGCAAGGACTGGAAGATGATACTCAAGATGATAGGCATAGGTATTGTTCTCGCGTTTTTGTTCATCGTGCCGTTTAATTACGACGCGTGGGCTTCGGGCGCGGGCTTCGGCGCCGCGTTTAATCCTGTGTGGCTGATCAAAAAATACGGAAGCACTTTGGCTTCGTATCCGTATTTCACGATCAACGCGTTTAATATTTATTCGCTTTTTAAGCTCAATTGGGTATCTCTCGAGATGGGAGGAGCCGCGCAGACGCTGCTCAATATACTTAATTATCTGATGATAATTATAGCGGTCGGCGGCGCTTTGGTGCTCTATATAAAGATAAAGAGCGAAAGCGGAAAGATATTCATTCCCTCGTTCTTTATAATCGCCTTCCTTTTCACGTTCGGCCTTAAAATGCACGAGCGCTATCTGATAACACCGATCATCTTTTTGATATTCGAGTATATGCTGTCAAAGAACAAGCGGACGCTTTGGGTTTTCGCGGCGCTCAGCGCGGTCAACTTTATAAACGTGTTCTGTATTTTGCGTTATAAGCTTATGTTTAATACCACAGGCCCGCACTATTCGGCATTGTTCGTCGCTTCGCTGCTTGAGGTCGTGACCTTTATTGTGTCGATGTTTATCTTTTTGCAGGATTATATTTTGAATCCGGTCGAAGGCGCGGACGGCAAAGATAGCCCTCTTGACAGATTAAGCTTAAAGATCAAGACGGCGTATCTCGGCGCGGTCTCAAAGATATACAACAAGACAAGCGGCCTTTTGCGCATTGACCCCAAAACCCCGCAAAAAACCGAAAAGATCGTCAGAGCTGATTTGATCATAATGGCTGTTATCGTGGTGATCTACAGCGTTGTGGCTTATATAAACCTCGGCGGCTTCAATAACCCTCAGACGTTTTACAAGCCGTCGGCGGCAAACGAGCAGGTTACCATAGATTTCGGCTCGACCCGGACCGTCGATACCGTCACGTATTACGACGGCATAGGCGATGTGTCCAACGATCCGGGATTAAAGCTTTCGGCCTCGACCGACGGCAAAAACTGGACCGACATAAACGTGACGACCAAACTCCTTTCGGTGTTTAAATGGGAGGTCGTGAAGCTCTCGACCCCCACTCAGGCGAGATATATCCGCGGAGTCGCGGAATCGGCGGACTACCGTTTGTTTGAGGTGGCTTTCTGGACCCCTGACGGCACGCGGATCGATGTGCAGAACGTCACGGGCCCCGGCGACTGCGCCAATATAGCGGATGAGCCCGATACCGCGCAGTACAGATCATCGTTTAAAAACAGCACGTATTTTGACGAGATATATCATCCGCGCACCGCGTATGAGCATTTGCACATGATGCCTTATTACGAGACGACGCATCCGCCTCTCGGCAAGCTCATTATGTCGATCGGAATCGCGATATTCGGCATGTGCCCCTTCGGCTGGAGATGTATGGGAACGCTGTTCGGCGTTATTATGCTGCCGCTGATGTATATACTGCTCAAAAAGCTGTTTGAGCGCACCAGATATTCTGTGCTGGGCACATTGATATTCGCCTTTGACTTTATGCACTTCTCGCTGACCCGCATGGGAACTATCGACTCGTACCCGGTGACGTTTATAATCGCCATGTATCTGTTTATGTTCCTGTTCGGCAAGAGGGCTTTGGACTACGCCAAAAACTCGCCCGAAAAGCTGAGAAACGGAAAGACCTATCTGCGTCTTTTGGGTATTTTGGGTCTTTCGGGACTTATGTTCGGATTCGGCGCCGCGTCAAAGTGGATCTGTATTTACGCCGGCGGCGGTCTGGCGGTTGAACTGCTGCTGATATTTATCGGAACGTATATGGCGCTGTCCAAAAAGAAAAAGAACATTTTCTGGGGATTTTTTATCAAAACATGCCTCGCGTGTCTGGTACTGTTCGTGGCGATCCCCGGCGCGATCTATGTGCTCTCGTATCTGCCTATCTCAATGGTGGACGGTTATCCCGACGTATGGCACGCGATGCTCAATAACCAGACCTATATGTTCAACTATCACAAGAACCTTGACGCGACCCATCCGTACTCGTCAAAATGGTACCAGTGGGCGATCGACTACAGACCTCTGTGGGCTTATTCGGCTCCGGTCGAGACCGTCGGAAACGATAAAATCGGATGTATTTCCATATTCGGCAATCCGCTCATATTCTGGTCGAGCATCGCGGCGTTTGTATACACCTCGGTTGTGGGAATCATCAAGAGGGACAAAAAGGTCCTGTTCCTGGTTGTGGCCCTCGCGGCTCAATTCCTGCCTTGGGTGCTGGTAACAAGATGTGTGTTTATTTATCACTTCTTCGCCAGCACGCCGTTCCTCATCATCATGATCGTGTACACGCTGCGCGATCTGGAGGAGCGTTTCGACTGGTTCAAGCATGTTTCAAACGCTTATGTCGCCCTGTGCGGAGCGCTGTTTGTGCTGTTCTATCCGGTGCTGTCCGGCATGACCATAACAAAGAACTATTCGAATATATGGCTCAGATGGCTAAGCAGCTGGGTGTTCCATAACAGAGGAAACTAAAAGCGGGGATAAATTATGAGAGAAATTGACACGAAAATTATTACGGACACAGTGGCGCAAATGTGCATCGACGCCAACTGCAATTTAAACGCCGACATCAAGTCGGCGCTTGAGCGCGGTCTTGGCGCCGAGACAAACTCCGCCGCGAGGGATGTGCTTAAAAACATACTCAAAAACGCGGACATCGCGGCGGAAGAGGAACTGCCGATCTGTCAGGACACCGGCATGGCGGTATTCTTTATAAAAATCGGGCAGGATGTCCATATCACGGGCGGACTTTTGACCGACGCCGTGAACGAGGGCGTTCGCCGCGGCTATGAGAGCGGTTATCTGCGCAAGTCGGTCGTGGCCGACCCGATAAGGCGCGGCAACACCGGCGACAACACGCCGGCGATAATTCACACCGAGCTCGCCGCGGGCGACAGTATTGAGATAACTATCGCTCCCAAAGGCTTCGGCAGCGAGAACATGAGCGCGGTAAAAATGCTCAAGCCCTCCGAGGGTCTGAGCGGCGTGATAGATTTTGTTGTAGACACGGTAAAGACCGCGGGAAGCAATCCGTGCCCGCCCATCGTTGTCGGCGTGGGAATAGGCGGCTCGTTTGAAAAGGCGGCGCTTATGGCGAAACAGGCGCTGCTTCGGAGCGTTGACTCAAATAATCCCGACCCGTACTACGCGGAGCTTGAAAAAACTTTGCTCAAAAAGATAAACGAGACGGGCATCGGCCCTCAGGGCTACGGCGGAGCGACGACCGCTCTGGGCGTCAATGTCGAGACATTCCCCACCCACATAGCCGGAATGCCCTGCGCGGTAAACATAAGCTGCCACGTGACCCGTCACCTGACAAAAATAATTTGATATTTTTTCAAAAAAACACTTGCAATTTGCTCGGATATGTTATATAATATCAGGCAGTGTTTAATCAACGCTTACTAAAGGAGTTAAAAATGAGTAATCTGCCGCAGGGAAAACTTGATAACACAGCAGAATATTTCTATTTTAGCCACAGCTTTTACTTTAGCTTTGGCTATTTTCCGTGTGACAATTCAGGTAAAGCCCGTTTATGCTCCTAATATAAAAGCATAAAACTTTGAAAATTATTCAAGGATGGGCTTTGCGCTCGTCCTTTTTATTTTTATAAACACATATTCAGGAGGAAATAAAATGGTAGTAATCTTAAAACCGAAAACAAGCGAGGATGACGTAACAAAAATCATATCATACATCGAGGACATGGGCCTTGACGTTATGATAAACAAGGGCGTTGACTGCACCGTGTTGGGTCTCTTGGGCGACACCAGCCGCATCGACCCGGACACGCTGATGCTCAACGTGCACGTTGACCGCGTTATGCGCATAGCGGAGCCGTTCAAAAAGGCCAGCCGCAAGTTCCATCCCGAGCCGACCGAAATAAAGGTCGGAAACGCGGAGATAGGAAAAGAGGGCACATTCACGGTCATAGCGGGCCCGTGCAGCGTCGAGACCGAGGAGCAGATCGTACATGTCGCCGAAAGCGTCAAAAAGAGCGGAGCGGCTCTGCTGAGAGGCGGAGCGTTCAAGCCCAGGACCTCGCCCTACTCGTTCCAGGGCCTTGAACTCGAGGGCCTGCGCCTGCTCAAAGAGGCGAGGGACAAAACAGGTCTGCCGATAGTGACCGAGATCATGTCTCCGAAAATGGTAGAGGTTTTCGAAAAAGACGTTGACGTGATACAGGTGGGCGCCAGAAACATGCAGAACTTTGATCTGCTCAAGGAACTGGGCAAAACGTCAAAGCCCATTCTCTTAAAGCGCGGTCTCTCGGCCACGATCGAGGAGTGGCTGATGTCCGCCGAGTACATTCTGGCCGAGGGCAATCCCAATGTTATTCTGTGCGAGCGCGGTATCAGGACCTTTGAGACATATACACGAAACACTCTTGATCTGAGCGCGATCCCCGCGGTAAAGCGTCTCAGCCACCTTCCCGTGATCGTCGATCCGTCGCATTCGGCGGGTATGAGCTGGATGGTGGAGCCTCTGTCGCTGGCGGCGATGGCGGTGGGAGCCGACGGACTTATAATAGAAGTTCACAACAACCCGGCCAAGGCGTGGTGCGACGGCGCTCAGTCGCTGAACGAGACGCAGTTTGACAATCTTATGAAAAAAATGCGCGCCATAGGCAAGCATGTTGACAAAGAAATCGTGTGATACGGGTGATAGAAATGGAAAGTGATTTTAAAGTCGCGGTTATCGGTCTGGGCCTGATCGGCGGCTCGCTGGCGTATGCGCTGAGAGGATTCAGGCGCGCCCTGATCACGGGCTGCGACATAAACCCCAAGACCCGCGCCGCCGCTCTTAAAAACAAAGCGGTGAGCGAGATTTACGATAACGCGGGCGACGCGATCGAGGGAGCCGATCTGGTGGTGTTCTGCACCTATCCCGACAGCATAGGCGGTTTGATCGACTTAAACCGCGGCAGGTTCAAAAAAGGCGCCGTGGTTTCGGAAGTGTGCGGCGTAAAGAGCGGTGTGGCGAAGCGTATCCGCGCGGCTCTGCCCGAGGGCGTCGATTACGTCGGAGGCCACCCAATGGCCGGCAAAGAGGTCGACGGTTTTGAGAACGCCTCGTCCGAGCTGTTCTGGATGAGCGGATTTATAATAACGCCCGACAAAGATTCAAAAAAAAGCAGCATAGACCTTCTGCGGGAGATGGCGAAATACATAGGCGCCACCCGCATAGCGATGGCCGATCCCGACGAGCATGATCGCGTGATCGCCTATACCAGCGACCTTATGCACGTGGCGGCGTCGGCGCTATGCCTCGACTATCCGCCCGAAATGAACCGCGCCTACACTGCGGGCGCCTTCCGTGACTGCACCAGAGTGGCGCGGATAAACGGCGAACTGTGGAGCTCGCTGTTTATTTCAAACAAGAAAAACGTGGTAAGCGAGATCGACCGTCTGATAGGCAGCCTTGAAAAAATCCGCGGCCTTGTGGACAAAGCCGACCGCGGCAATCTCGAAAAGCTGCTTAACACGGTTTGCGAAAACAAGATCACCATGCAGGAAAAGGAGCCTGAATAATATGGAAAAACTGAGAGTAAACATTCCCAAAAGAGAGTACGATATAATTATCGACAAGGACATATTAAAGAACACCGCGGACTACATCAAAGAGGTGTTCGGAGGCGGAAAGATCGCCGTTGTGACCGACTCCAACGTAGGCCCGCTGTACGGCGGCACCGTGATAAACAGCCTTGAAAGCGGCGGCTTTGAGACCGAGCTCATCACGATCCCCGCGGGCGAAAAGAGCAAGAGCGAAAAATATCTGTTTGAGCTCTATGACAGGATGCTCTCGTTCGGCCTGACCCGCTCCGACCTGATAATCGCTCTGGGCGGCGGCGTTGTGGGCGACCTGACAGGCTACGCGGCGGCGAGCCTGCTGCGCGGTGTGCCTTACGTTCAGATACCGACCACCCTGCTGGCGCAGGTTGATTCCAGCGTGGGCGGCAAGGTGGCGATAGATCTGCCGAGAGGCAAAAATCTTGTGGGCGCGTTCAACCAGCCCAAAATGGTCATAATCGACACCGAGTGCTTAAAGACGCTTTCGCCCCGAGTTCTCAGCGACGGAATGGCCGAGGTCATCAAATACGGCGCAATAAAAGACAAGGAATTGTTTGAGCTTTTGGAAAATATAAAAAACACAAAAGAATTGTTTGCAAAAATAGATAAAATAGTATATAATTGTTGTGATATAAAAAGACAGGTGGTAGAGGAGGACGAGTTCGACAAGGGCGGACGCATGATACTAAACTTCGGCCACACCTTCGGCCACGCCATCGAAAAGCAGTACAACTACGAGACATACACTCACGGCGAGGCTGTGGGCGTCGGCATGCGGATGGCTTGCGAGTACGGCGAGCGTCTGGGACTGACCCCAAAGGGCACCGCCGAGAGAATGACGAAAATACTTGAAAACTACAGTCTGCCGACCCATGTTGAGATAAGCAAGCGGCAGCTTGGCGACGCGGCCGC
Source organism: uncultured Monoglobus sp. (assembly GCA_947585115.1). Lineage (GTDB taxonomy): Bacteria > Bacillota > Clostridia > Monoglobales > Monoglobaceae > Monoglobus. Next base: position 20,296 of record CANPWW010000016.1, on the reverse strand, counting down.
CGTCGACAAAAAGGGCGAGGGCGCCTATATCAATCTGATACTGCTGAGCGGCATAGGCGACGTGCTTATAAAAAAATTCAGGAAAGACGAGTTTTTGAACATTTAATTATACTATTTAACTTTTTTGGAGGATGTTATGGAAGATATTAAAGTAATACGTCCGAGCATGCTTCGGGGCACCGTGTCGGTGCCGCCGTCCAAAAGCGTGGCTCATCGGGCGATTATTGCTGCGGCTCTGAGCGGCGATGACTGCGTGATCGAAAACGTGGTTATGTCGGACGACATAACCGCCACCGTGGGCTGCATGCGCGCTTTGGGCGCCAAGTGCCGCGTCAACACCAAGAGCATGACGGTGAGCATTTCGGGCAAAAAGACATATAAAGTAAAAAACATGATAACTCTCGACTGCTTCGAGAGCGGCTCGACGCTGCGGTTCCTTATGCCGTTGGCGCTGGGCAGAGGCGTGCCGGTCAAGTTTGTCGGCCGCGGACGGCTGATGAAACGCCCCCAGACGCCTTACTTCAATATTTTCCGCGAGAAAGGGATCAAGCTCAAAACGGGCGATGATTATATAATCCTGGACGGAAAACTCGAGAGCGGCAGCTACGGCCTGGCGGGCAACGTCAGCTCACAGTTTATAACCGGCCTGCTGTTCGCGCTGCCGCTGCTTGAGGGCGACAGCGAGATAGTCGTGTCGGGCGAGTGCGAGAGCAAGGGTTATATCGACCTGACGATCGACATTCTCAAAAAATTCGGGATCGAGATCGAAAACTATAAATACAAGCTGTTCCGTGTAAAAGGCGGACAGAAATACAAAGGCTGCGGCGAGCTCAAGGTCGAGGCGGATTACTCGCAGGCCGCGTTTTTCCTGGTGGCGGACGCCATCGGCTGCAACGTGGAGTGCATGAATTTGAACCCCGACAGCCTTCAGGGCGACCGCGCGATAATCGACATAATCAAGAGCGCGGGCGGCAGGATCGTCAAGGGCCCCAACGGCGGGCTTATGGCGAAAAAGACGGCTGTTATGCACGGCATCACGATAGACGCACGCGATATACCCGATCTGGTGCCTATCTCCGCGGTGCTCTGCTCGTTCCTCGTCGGCGAGAGCCGGATAATAAATGCGGGACGGCTGCGGCTCAAGGAGAGCGACAGGCTCAAGGCGGTATCCACCGAGCTTTCGCGGCTGGGCGTTGATATCCGCGAGACCGCGGACGGCCTTATCATAAACGGCCGCGACCTGCTGGAGAGCAACGTCTGCTCGTCGTGGAACGATCACCGCATAGCGATGGCGATCGCGATCGCCGCGTGCCGCTCGGAGGGCGAGGTCAGCATTACCGGAGCGGAGCAGGCAGTCAGAAAATCGTATCCCGACTTCTTTAAGGTATACGACAGACTGGTTTGATTTAGTATAAAACATATTCGGAGGACGGTATGAACATATTCGGAAGAAATATAAGGCTCAGCATTTTCGGCGAGTCCCACGGGCTCGGCATAGGCATTGTGATAGACGGCCTGCCGGGCGGTATAAAGCTGGACCTTGGCAGGATAGAGGCCGAGATGGAGCGGCGCTCTCCGGGGCGGAGCGGCATTTCGACCTCGCGCCGAGAGGCCGACAAGGTTGAGATCATGTCGGGCTTTGTGAACGGCATGACGACGGGCACGCCGATTGCCGGAGTTATCAGAAACACCAACACGATATCAAAGCACTATGAGAAAGACCTGATGCGCCCCGGCCACGCGGACTACACCGCCTATGTTAAGTATGGCGAGAACCGCGACTACCGCGGCGGCGGCCACTTTTCGGCAAGGATAACAGCGCCGCTGGTGTTCGCCGGAGCCGTTGCGAAGCAGGCGCTTGAGGCCGAGGGCGTGAGCGTGGGCGCTCATATTCTGCGCATAGCCGACGTGTGGGATGAGCCCTTTGATCTCGCGAATGTTTCGGCAGCCGATCTGGCGGCGGTATCAAAAAAAGATTTTCCCGTTATTGACGACAAAAAGGGAGAGCAGATGCGCGAGCGCATACTGGCCGCGAAGAATGACCTGAACTCGGTGGGCGGCATTGTGGAGTGCGCGGCGGTCGGCATGCCCGCCGGAAAGGGCGAGCCGTTTTTCGGCTCAGTCGAGAGCCGTCTGTCGGCTATGCTGTATTCGGTTCCGGCGGTAAAGGCTGTCATGTTCGGCGCCGGAGCGGACTTCGCTGGAATGACAGGAAAAGAGGCCAACGACGAGTTTTATGTTGAAAACGGAGTTGTTAAAACCTACACCAACAACAACGGCGGCATAAACGGCGGCATAACCAACGGAATGCCGATCGTGTTCCGTGCAGTTCTCAAGCCGACTCCGTCGATCGCCCAAAAGCAGAGGACGGTCAATATCGAAAAAATGGAGAACGCCGAGATCGAGATACACGGCAGACACGACCCGTGCGTCGTTCACCGCGGAGCGGTGGTGATCGAGAACGCGGCGGCGGCCGCGCTGCTGGATTTGTTATACGACAGATTTTAGGATGTGAAAAAATGGACAAAGAGCAAATAAATAAAATCAATGAAAAAGAATACGACACAAAGCTCGACGAGCTCCGCGCGGAGATCGACAAGATCGACTCAGAGCTCCTGCCGCTGTTTCTGCGGCGCATGGAGCTGAGCAGCGGCGTGGCGGACTACAAGCGGAGCGTGGGCAAGGCTGTTCTTGACTCGGAGCGCGAGAAACAGGTGCTGATGAGCAAGATGGACCTTGTGGAGGGCAAGCGCCAAAAGAACGAGGTATACGAGTTCTACGCTGCGATAATGTCGATCAGCCGCGAGCGCCAGACCAGAGAGCTTGTGGGATGCAACCGCACTATGGTCGAGGATCTGCTCGACCCCAAGTCCCCGATCGAAGATCCAAAGATCGTGTTCTACGGCGCCGGCGGCTCGTACACCGAGCAGGCGGCGATAAAATATTTCGGCGCGGACTCAAAGCGCCGCAGCGTGCCCACCTTCGACAGCGCGTTTTCGGAGCTTGAGAGCGGAAACGCCGACTACGCGGTGCTTCCCATCGAGAACTCATATACCGGCACGATAGCCGACGTGATCGATCTTCTCGCCAAATACGGATATTTCATCACCGGCGAGGTAGACGTGCCGATACGCCATTGCCTGCTGGGCGTTCCCGGAGCGGAGCTTTCGGACATCAGGACCGTGTATTCCCACGAGCAGGGCATAATGCAGAGCCGCGAGTTTTTAAAGACCTTGGGCGAAGTTGAGCTCAAGGAGTATTACAGCACGTCGCAGAGCGCACAAAAGGTGGCGTCCGAGGGCGACAAGAGCAAGGCCGCCATCGCGGGACGGCAGAACGCCGAGCTTTACGGGCTCAAGGTTCTGGCTGAGGACATAAACAACAGCGCCAAGAACACCACGCGCTTTATAATCGTTTCAAAAAATCTGGAGATCGACGAGAGCTGCGACAAGATCAGCGCCGCGTTCACTCTGCCCCACCAGAGCGGCGAGCTGCACAGAATATTGGCATGCTTCGCGCGGGGCGACCTGAATCTGGTAAAGCTGGAGTCGCGCCCGCTGTATGACAGGAACTTCGAGTACATGTTTTTTGTGGATTACTGCGGGAACCTGCTTGACGGGCACGTGCGCCGCGTCACCAACAACGTTATCGAGGGCACGGGCGAGTTCAAGCTTCTGGGAAACTACAAGCTGAAAGAATAAGAGGTATTATATATGAACGTTTTGCTTATCGGAATGCCGGGCTGCGGCAAGTCGGCTTTCGGCAAGGCCGCGGCGGACAGCCTGAACCTTGAGTTCATGGACACCGACGCGGAGATCGAGCACCGCGAGGGCCCGATACCAGACATCTTTGCCGAGCGCGGCGAGGAGGAATTCCGAAAGATCGAGACCGAGGCGCTGCGCGGCTGCCTACGCGGCGACGATCGGATAATTTCGACCGGCGGCGGCATAGTCACCCGCGATGAGAACATCAAAATAATGAAAGAATCGGGCGCGGCCGTCATATTTATCGACCGTCCGCTTGAGCTTATCGCCGGGGATATAGACACTTCGGGCAGACCGCTGCTCAAAGACAACGCGGAGCGGCTCAAAATTCTGTATAACGAGCGATACGACAAATACAGAGAGGCGGCGACCGCCCTTGTCATAAACGACGGGACCTTCGCCTCCGCCCTCGGAGAGATCCTCCGCCTAATCAGAAACACCGTCAGGAAAGGAGAAATATTATGAAGATCATGGTAATAAACGGGCCGAATATTAATATGCTGGGCATCCGCGAGCCGGACGTGTACGGCAACACCGGCTACCGGCAGCTTGAAAAAATGATCGAGGACCACGCTGCGGAGCGCGGCTGCGAGGCGGTCGTGCTGCAGAGCAACGGCGAGGGCGAGATCATCGACTTTATACACCACGCCCTTGCGAATTTCGACGGCATAGTGATAAATCCCGGCGCCTACACCCACTACAGCTACGCGATACTGGACGCGCTAAAGGCGGTAAACCTGCCGGCGGTGGAGGTCCACATCAGCAACATCCACAAGCGCGAGGAATTTCGGCATAAGTCGGTGACCGCGGCGGGCTGCGTCGGCCAGATCTGCGGCCTGGGCCTTCGGGGCTATCTGCTGGCGATCGACTATCTTCTCGGCGAGGTGAAAACCGATGAGTGATAAAATAAAGCTTAACGTTATCGGCGACCCCATCGAGCACAGCAAGTCGCCGATAGTGCACGGTCTGGTGTTTGACGCGCTGGGTCTTGAGTGCGACTATACCCGGGTGCTGGTCAAAAAGGGCGGCCTTTCGGAATACATCAAATCCGCAATCGAGAGCGGCGTCAGGGGCTTTAATCTCACCATGCCGCACAAGGTTGACATAATCCCGTATCTAAAGGAGATCGACGGCGACGCCGAGCTGTTCGGCGCGGTCAACACGGTCAAGATAAAGGACGGCGAGCTTTACGGCTACAACACCGACGCCCGCGGCTTTGTGCTGTCGCTTGAGCAAAACGGAGTCGACGCCGAAGGCAAAAGCATTGTCATTCTCGGCGCGGGCGGAGTTGTGTCAACTCTGGCGCTCAAGCTGACCGATATGGGCGCGGGCAGCATCGCGGTCGTGAACCGCACGGTTCAAAAGGCCGAGGCGGTCTGCGAAAAGATCCGAGGCTACCAGAAAGACGGCAGGGCGCGGAGCGGCTGCGGGCTTATCTCGGGCGGCACCGACGAGGCGGCGAAATATCTGCCCGACTGCGACATTTTGATAAACGCCACCCCTCTCGGCATGAGCGGCGTCGGCGCGGACTATGAGGATTTGTCTTTCATAGACGGCCTGAACCCCTTCGCGGCGGTGTTCGACCTGATATACAGCCCGCCCAAAACCAAGTTTTTGTCATACGCCGAGGCGCGCGGACATAAAATAATAAACGGCCGCGGAATGTTGATCGGTCAGGCGATACTGGCGGACGAGATATACCTCGAAAAACAGCTGGACATCGGCGGATTGTACGCGAAGCTCACAAGCGGAGATTATACAATTTAGACAAAAAATTTATTAAAAACATACCGAATCGGTCGTAATAATAAAATAACATCTTGTTTACAAAATGTTCATATTTTGTTTATAAATTTTTAATAATTTGGGTCTATAACAGTATTTAGAAAAAATTACCGACCGATTTGACATTCGGCGGATTTAAAAAATTATTGGGCTTTGACGGAAAGGAACCCCAAAACGGCGCGTTTTGGGAAAAAGGAGATCTTATGGAAGCGATTATTGTATTTAACGCGGTGATTTCGATTTTGTTCACCATGTGTTACGCCTACCAGTTCTTTTATTTGTTTGTCGGTCTTTTCAAGGGCGAGCAGAAATTCAAGGCAAAGACGCAGCACAAGTTCGCGGCGGTCATATCCGCCAGAAACGAAAGAGACGTTATAGGCAATCTGATTTCCAGCATAAAGAACCAGAACTATCCGAAAGATAAGCTCGACGTGTTCGTTATCGCGGACAACTGCACCGACGACACCGCCGAGGTCGCGAGACAGGCGGGCGCGATCGTGTACGAGCGCTTCAACAAAGCTCAGGTCGGCAAGGGCTACGCTCTCGACTGGCTGTTTGATATAATCAAGAAAGAACACGCCGACGACGGCTACGAGGGATATATGATCTTCGACGCCGACAACGTGCTTGACAAAAACTACGTCAAAGAGATGAACAAGGTGTTCGACAACGGCTACGACTGCCTGACGAGCTACAGGAATTCCAAGAACTTTGACGACAACTGGATCTCCGCCGGATACTCGATCTGGTTCCTGCGCGAGGCCAGGTACCTCAACAATTCCAGAATGCAGCTGGGAACCAGCTGCGCCGTGTCCGGAACCGGATTTCTGGTAAGCTCCAAGATAATCGAGCAAAACGGCGGATGGATACACCACCTGCTCACCGAGGATATCGAGTTCACATGCGACTCGGTCTCAAAGGGCATCAAGATAGGATACGCGGCAAAGGCCATGCTCTACGACGAGCAGCCCACCACATTCAAGCAGTCGTACACCCAGAGACTGCGCTGGGCGAAAGGCTTTTATCAGGTGTTCGCCCACTACGGCGGAAAGCTCCTGCGCGGCATATTCAAGGGAAGCTTTTCATGCTTCGACCTTTTGATGACGGTCATGCCCGCCATGCTGATGACGCTGCTGAGCGTTATCATAAACGCGGCGGCCATACCTGTGGCTCTCGCGGCCAACGCGCCCGAGACCGGAGCGCTGATACAAGCGCTTGTCCAGACCCTTGTGAACTTCTACGGACTGTTCTTTATCCTCGGCGCCATGACGATGATAACCGAGTGGCACAACGTAAACTGCGTCTGGTACAAAAAGATATTCTATCTTTTCCTGTTCCCGATATTCCAGTTCACCTACGTGCCCATCGCGATCGTGGCGCTGTTCAAGAAGGTTGAGTGGAAGCCCATCAAGCACAGCGTGGTAAAGACCTTAGAGGAAGTAAACAAAGCGTAAAAATAAAAAAAAGAGCGGCCCGCCGCTCTTTTTTGATGCTCCAAACGTCTGTGTTCGCATTTATAAAATTATTTGTTAACGCTCAGTTGTTCCATAAGCGCCTTTTGAAGAACATTGGAAAAGTTAACATTTTCGCGTATAGCCATATCATTCAGCCATTCCGGTATAGTAAGCGTTTTTTTGATCGAGCGGCTTTTGTAGAATTTTTCATACTCGATCGTGTCACAGTCCACCAGAGAAACAAATTCATTTTTCGAAAGAGCCAAGCCGATGGGATCGGAAACCTTGGGAGCGGTCTCGCCGCGCTGTTCCATATGATATAATACCAGACAAAGCGCGTCCTCGGCGTTCTCAATTGCGTCACGCATATTTTCGCCCTGTGTCATGCAATTCGGAATATCCGGGAACCGCACCGAATATTGCTCGCCTTCTTTTGCAAAAATAGCCGGATATACATATTTAGCCATATAATAACCTCCTATTGACTTTTTATTTGCAGACCTGAAACATGTTAGAAAACTATTCAATTCCCGCTTGTTTCATAATCGCTTTATAAGTTCCGGGAGCGACATCCTGTGAATTGTGTCTGCCTACCGGAAAATAATTTCCGGTTATTGGGCTGTACCATATTTCATGCCGCTTGCCGTCAACCTCAAATCTGCAGCCGTTCTTTTTGAGCAGTTTTTTCAACTCACTGTATTTCATATCTTTCCCCTACTTTCGATATATATTATAACACGTATTGACACGTGTGTCAAGTGTGTTAATTAATCTGTTTTAATTCATAAAATATTATTATATATCCGTTATTTGATTTGATAATATATTGCCTTAAAAATTTTTCGGCAGGTTTTGGCGGTTTTTGTGCCGTGTTATATATTAATATACAAACGTTTCATATTGTAAAGATAAATGGTGATTTTTCACAAAAAATAGTTGACATTTTTGTACAAACTATTGTTGAAAAACGCATACTATTTTGGTATAATGTACTATAATTAATATTCTGGGCATTTTGAGCCCATTTTCACCCCTCCCGAATAACAATCGGGGGGGGGTGAAATGCATGTCTAGGGCAAATTTTGGCGCCCCTTTGAGTGGAAGGCAAAGCGGGCGGATAATATCCGCCCCTACAGCGTGATGAAATTCGTAGGGGACGGCGCCCTCGACGTCCCGAAAGGACCCACCTCCGACGGACTGACGTCCGCCACCTCCTCCCGGGAGGAGGCAAATGTGGAAGGCGCCCCCTTGGGGATAATCAGCAAGCTTGCTTGCGGGTTCAAAGCTATCTTTCAAAATTGCTTGCAATTTTGACCAAGAGCTTCCTTGATGCTGTCTGCGGAGCGGACTGAGGGGGGATTCCCCAATTACAATGTTAATTAAAATCACCAAACATATAAAGGAGCGATGACTTATGTTGAAAAAGTTAAACCGTGGCTTAGCGTTAATGCTGGCTGTTGTTATGGTGCTTGGCACATTGCCGGGCATCGCGGTTTTCGCCGCCTCAGATTCAGGCGCCCCCTCGGGGGAGACTGTCGTAGGGGACGGCGCCCTCGACGTCCCGCAAGGTCCTACCTCCGACGGACTGACGTCCGCCACCTCCTCCGGGGAGGAGGCAAATTCGGAAGGCGCCCCCTCGGGAGAGACTGCCGTAGGGGACGGCGCCCTCGACGTCCCGCAAGGCCCCACCTCCGACGGACTGACGTCCGCCACCTCCTCCGGGGAGGAGGCAAATTCGGAAGGCGCCCCCTCGGGGGAGCTGGCAGGCGAAAGCCTGACTGAGGGGGGACCCGACCTCGACGCGGACTTAGACGATGAACCCGGCGCGGAGTCCGCAATAGGAAACGGCGCGCCCGGAACAGCGCGAATCATGGGCGCGGCTGCGCCGATCGCAAATCCCGTGCCGCAGGCTGACACGTCTGTTGTTTTCACAGGTTCAAACGGAGGAGATATTACCGGTTCTTATTCCGGAAATTTTCATGACCTGTTTGAAACGACCCTTGACGAAACCGGCGAGGGAGTTGTTATCGTGCGCTACAGATATGCCGCGGGAACCTCTCCCACAAAGATAAAGATCCCGTCATATTTTCAGGACGCCGAAGGCAAAAAATACTACGTTACCAAAATAGGCGACGGAGCTTTTTCGGCTTGCGCTCTTGAGCAGATCCAGTTTGACGGCAGCGGCGAGGACGCGCCAAAAATCACGGAGTTCGGCTCCAATGCCTTTGCGTCAAACTCGAACAATTTGACTGAGATAACAATTCCGGATTCGGTAACAAAAATGGGTTTCGGCTGCTTCGCGTCAAACGGCAACAAGACCGGAAAGACCGGTCTTAAAACAGTTAAACTGCCCTCTAATCTTGAGGCGATCCCCGAGAACTGTTTTCACACCTGCCCGATGCTCAGATATATTACCATTCCGGAGAGCGTCACATCGATCGGAGCGAGAGCGTTTTATGACTGCGATAACCTGACATATATAAAGCTTCCCGCAGGTCTTAAGGAAGTCGGAACTCAGGCTTTCAGTAATATTGATGAAACAACCGTAGAAACAGGCAAGAAATTCTTCCTTGACTGTTCCGCTGTTGATCCCGCAGTCATAAAGGGAATGACCGCTGTTTTTGACGGATATGTAAACTGGGGCACAGACCGCGACTATTATAAAAACGACTCTCCTTTTGTAATAGATCCCGATACCGGCTTGATCTACGGTCTTAAGTCAAACATCTCATACTCTACGGGATCGTCAAAACCCGCCGACGGAACTCTTGACGAGAATACTTCGGAGTCGGAATATAAGAGCGACCCCAACGATTACAGATATTATTTGTATAAGAGCACAAACGCGGGCTCCGGAGGCAGTTCGGCTACCTCCGCGCCGGCAGATCCCGGAGCGACTTTAAATCCGGAAGAATTCAATATCTCTATTGATTTTAAGGATGTTAGTAGTTTTGATAATAATGGAACAACAGATTATTCATACAATGGATTTACATATACAGGAGCTTCGCAAAGTATATCTGTAACATACAATAACAAAAGTTATACAAAAGCTTTGAAGTTTGACAGCAAAGCAAAAATTATATTTACGCCCGCAAAATCAGGAATATGCACAATGTTAATGTGTGGTAGTGGCACCTCATCGGATACTTGCAAAATATCTGTAAATGGAACAGATTACGAGGTTAATTACAGCAAGTCAGATATTACAAAAATTCAATTTCCGGTTGAAGCCGGCACAAAATATGAGATTAAACAAGGTTCAAAACAGACGCATTTGTTTTACATAGAAGTAAAACAGGGATATGAATTTGATGCGACCGTGGAGCGCACGAATATTGGCGGAAATAGCATCACCGGTGATATAACGGCTGATTTGATTTTCACGGTGCCGAATAAAACAACTTCAACCGGAAACGCTTTTTCAAGTAATAAGATAAACACCGTTACATATAACGGTCATACTATCATTCATAGTTTGAAATTTTCTGATGCTTCATCGTTCAAATTTGCTCCTGAAAAAGACGGCAAATTAACTTTGGTCTTCGCTGCTGATTTTTCGTGTTATTATGCTAAGACAGGTACAGAGCTTGCCAAGCAGCAGACTATAGGTTTATATGAAGATGGCGTTGATGAGGTAAAGCAGTCAAAGCCGCTGCCTCAAATTCCGGAAGACATTACAGGAAATGGCAATGCTGCTGTTATAGAATTTGAGTTTGAAGCCGGAAAAAAATATACGATAAAAAATATAACGGCAGACAGTCCAAACGAGCAACAACTTTGTTATGCACTTGCTCAATATAATGATCCCGTTGCCGAGCCTTCCGACGCGCCGTCTCCTACCGAAACTCCCGAGCCGGCGGAGGCTACTCCGGAGCCGGAGACTTATGATTACATAAAATTGGTTGGAAGCACAAAGATAGGCGACGCGGGCTCGATCGATCTGACCATACCCGCAAGCGTTCCCGACACGCGCTCCGGTCATAAAGGCGAAAGAATAACCATAAAGGGCTTAGCGCCCGGAGCTTTCGGCTGCAAGCCTTTTAATAACACTCTCGGCAAAATAGATTTGAGTAATCTTAAAAATATGGACGAGATACCGGACGGCGCGTTCTGGAAATGCGACCAGCTCGCAGATGTTAAGCTGCCGAACTGCGGGATCAATCGAATAGGCGTATACGCTTTCCGTCAGAACACCAAGCTCACGAGCATCACGCTCCCGGCGTCGCTTGGCACGGTTGACTACTGGGCTTTCCGTCAGTGCACAGCTCTCGCTACGGTGACGTTTACGCCTAAGACAGATGACGGAACTGACTATTCGCAGACGGGTCAGCCCGATCAGCAGCTTATCATTGATTCGGGCGCTTTCTCGCGATGCAACAAAGTTGAAGAACGCAAACAGAATATATTTCTTACCGGCGTTCACAAGGGCAATGTTTACGGAGTTATAACTCAGGGCGACACGGTAACGGACGAGCGCAAAACGCCCTCTGATCCTTTCGGAGCGTATGACGCGTATACCCATTACAAAGATAATGTAACAGAGGATCCTTATACCGTTAAGGATACAACCGGAAAGTGGAAGTTTAACCGCGTTACTGGCGATGTTGTGGCGTATTTGGGTAAAATAGCCGATCTTGCGGATTCAACGCTTACAATTCCGGATAAATTGAAATATTATACCGATTATCCTACTAATGTAGAAGAATCAAAAGATATTACTATCACAGGCATTGGTCAGCCCGGTGAGAATAAGGTGCTGCTTGAGGATTCTTCGGATTTTAAGGCGGATCAGAACGATAATCTAAAAGACGGCAAGTATAACGGTATTGACAAGCTTGTTATTCCGAGCACGGTCGAAAATATCTGGGGTTCGGCTTTTTACAACACAAGAGTAGGAGCTATTGAATATGAAGGCGACATTAAAAATTCAAACCTCAAAATGATAGACTACCGCGCGTTCGGCTGCAACACGGTGAAATTTGAATTTACCGAAGAAATAAAATTCCCGGATTCTCTTGAATCGATCGGTCAGGCGGCATTCAGCGGACGAAATTTCTCGACACAGTCTAAACTTAGCATAAAAGACAACAGCGGTTCGGGAGGCAAAAAAGACGTTTCCTCTATAACGATCCCGGGAAATGTTACATATGTTGACTCAACGGCGTTCCAAGGCGCAACCGGAATAAGCGCGGTTGTGATCGAAGAATATCTGTATAACGAAAGTGACAGCAGATACGATTCCGATAATCAGATGTATTTCCATGCTCCGTCAACCGTGTCGGACAACGCGCCTTTCGGACTGACTGCTACCGATGAAATTAAAACGGCCGGCTATTCCGATCCTCCGGCGTATTATATGGACGACGCTCTGCCCAGATATTCGGATTACATTCTTGACCCGACTACTCCCGAGAGACCGTCGCACACCGTCAAGGCAAAGCCCGACACAAACGGCGGAACCGAGAATAAGGCGATCATCAATCTGGGTGTTATTATGCCCGATAAGGACGCGGCGATCAATTCTGTGGAATATGAGCCGAAAGCGACGGATGATCACGCGGAAAACATAAACACCGACTGGTGGGCGCCTCAGGCGGAACTTACCAATGAGCAAAAACAGGATTCGTCTTCGTATGCAAATGCTTATAAAGTTGATTTAAAAGATATCCACGGAAACGGCACCGTGACATTTAAAGTTGGATATAATACGGTAAGCGGCGACTCCAAAACAGATTACGGCAATGTCAAGGTCGATATTTTCCACAAGCATCTTTATGACGCGAATGTGGGCTCATATGAGAGCTATAATAGTGATAACGAGGGTCTTAAGACATACCTTCCCATTGCGGACGATACCCATCCTGAGAACAATAATGGCTATGGTCCCGAGGCGACCGGCACTCCGGGAGATAAAGAGGAATTTGTCGAGGGATACAATGTTAAGATCGACGATGTTGACGAACAAAAGTTCTATCTGAAAAGAGGCAGCGACTCGCAGGCGGCGTTTGCGGGCTGGCTTGTTGTGCCGTGGGTGGACGGTGAGAAAGCCGATCCTCCGTCGGGCGCGGGAATAATATTTGATCACCGACCCATTGAATCGAGCGAGTTAGGCGGCGATAGCTATACATTTATAGATTACAGAGAAATTGAAAAGACCTCTCTCCCGATGGGAGAAACAAACCGCACGCTCTACGCCATCTGGGCAGAAGACAAAAATAAGGACGGTATTCCGGATTATGACGCGGGTGTGCTGCGCTATCATATGAACGGCGGATCATGGAATTATAACGGCGTTAATTACAGCGACGAGGACGGTACGGATAGCTCCGATAATGTTTACTCCGAGACTATAAAGGAAAAGGCGGAGGAATATCCTCTGATAGACCCGGACGGCGCGGACAACAAGCCGCAGCATGAGACTGTGATCGACGGACATAAGGTCGCGTTTGTGGGCTGGAGCAGATATCAGTACCACGGCTATATCGATCAGAATGGCGAGTATGTTGAGGATACCTCACATTCGGATTCACCGGACGCGACCGCCGCGCTTCAAGATAAACACATTTCCATACAGGCGCATATAGACACCACGACCGGAAGCGAGTTCGACTGCTACGCGGTTTGGGGCGAGGACAGCGAGCCCGGAGTTGACGGCGACGGCGTGCCCGACTGCATGCAGCTGGTATACAAGGGCAATGAAGAACAATATGGATCGGAAGACACGGCGGACTATATTCCCGAGGACCACAAAGCGTACAAAAACGACCTTATCGAGGGCACGATAAACATGCCCGCCACGGTCCTGCCCTCGGATAGAGACCGCAGGCTGCCCGAGCTCAAAGGCTACAAGTTTGTGGGCTGGAGCGATATGAAAGATTATAATTTAAGCAGTCCGCAGGAAGGCTACAAGCTTTACTATCCGGCGCAGATGATAGGTCAGTATAAGCACGGAAGCGACACGGATACAATCGCGGTAGAAGATACAATATACCACATCACCAGCTACGGCATGAAGACCCTCTACGCGGTATGGGAGAAGGAGACATTCGGCGTTGTTTACCACGCGAATATGGGCGCCGATGTGCTGGATACTTGGGAGTATGAAGCTGATCTGCCGCTGAATCCCGGAAACGTTTCGTATAACGACAAGACGTTGTACGCGCCGGGAGATAATGTGGCGCTCTCTGATAAATATTTTAAAACGAAAGACGGAGAGGGATATATCTCATTCGGCTGGACATTGGACAATCCTATTTCGACAGTTACAAAGTATTCGGAAGAAACCAATGTCAAAAACTTGGGCGCGGCTAAGCAGGACAATGTCCAGATGGCTCTTTCGCCCAACAGCACGGTCATGAATGTTTATCAGGTATACGCGCAGGATATTTATGACGCGACAACGCCCGGCGGAAACATCGGCGGCGCGCCCGACGAGGATGATGTTCCCGACTACAAGCAGGTCATCTATCACCCCAACGCCGGAAACGATAATGTTGAGAATGTGCCGGCGGACGGAAATTACCTGACCGGCTATGAGAGAGCGGGCGTCGATGTTCCGATATATATCGGAAAAGGAACAAGCGCCATGAAAGGAAGCGAAGCGTCAAGTCCCGATCAAAAAGCGATGATCCCTCAGAGAGAGGGCTACAAGTTCCTGGGCTGGAGCCTTAACAATGATCATATAGGCGCGGGTGGTAAACAGACACTTTATTATCCTTATGAAATGACCGACACAGACGAAATAGAATATAAAACATCATTTACAAAGAACGACACGGTTGACATTCTCTACGCGGTATGGGAAGGTCAGTTCGGCGTTGTATATCAGGGCAACGGCAGCGACAAAGGCGCCGCGCCGGAAGATAAAAACACCTATGTGAAAGGCGACAGATATACCGCGAAAAATGTAAAAGCGACAGAGGACGGCGAGTCTGAAGACACATATATGGCGCGAAGCGGTCATGTGTTCCTCGGCTGGAGCCTTACCGAAGAACCGCCGATCACAACAAAAACTGAGGCTGACGCTCTGGGCGATAAACTGATCAAGGCTGGCAGCGAAAATACGATCGAATCCGAGTCAAACAGCGGCGTTATCATACTGAACGCTGTATGGGCGGTCGATACAAACGAGGACGGCACCGAGGATTATAAGCAGATAATCTACCTCCCCGGCGACGCGGGCGATAGCGCGGAAAGCATGCCCGAGGCGCAGACGATAAATCCGGAGAGTAATAATGTCAGCAGTGATTCGCCCACTTGGGACGCGTCTCACAAGTTTGTAAACTGGAAGGTTCAGGGCGATACGAAAACATATGAACCGAGCGACTCTCTTGCCGATGCTGACCTCACCAAAGGTCTTATACTCGAAGCTCAGTGGTCAAGCGCGGCAACGCTGACTTACGACTTAAAGGGCGGAACTTACAGCGGCAGCACTCATCTGGAGAATTATGATGATGGTCAACACAAAATCACGGTTGAGCATAACTACGGCGATGTGGTTGTGCTTGGCAATGATGTGCAAAATTCCGAGATCAGCAAAGAGGGTTATGTGTTTGTTGGTTGGACCGAGGCTGACGGCGTTAAGGACTCTTACGGCAATGACAAAGACAGCGAACTCAAGGACGTGACTCTTGTTGATGTTCACAAAATGGAGCCCGGCAAGGATAATATAGTCAGCGCAGTATGGGCTGTTGACAGCTATAAAGCCGAGGACGACACCAACGTAAGCGACGGTATCGCCGACGCTTATCAGGTCAAGTACGACGCGGGCAAACTGCCGGACGGCAATCCTGCGACAGGCGCGAAGAATATACCCAAAGACAATACCAAATATAATGTCGGTCAGAATGTTCATATTACCACGGTT
This sequence comes from uncultured Monoglobus sp., assembly GCA_947585115.1. Lineage (GTDB taxonomy): Bacteria > Bacillota > Clostridia > Monoglobales > Monoglobaceae > Monoglobus. Next base: position 4,424 of record CANPWW010000016.1, on the reverse strand, counting down.
GACGATCCTGATTCGGGACAGCCGCTGAACCCCGAGTGTGAGGGCTACAAATTTGTTGGCTGGGCTTTGAATAATGATAGTTTTGACGCGGGCGACGATACAAGAGTTTTGAAGAACCCCGGTCAGAGCTTCACAAAGAACGGTTATCTTGACACGCTCTACGCGGTATGGGTTCAAGACACAAGCTACACCTTGATTTATCATGCCAACGGCGGAACGCTGAACTCCAAAACCGATCCCGACGGACCGGCAAGAGAAAACTGGGATGATCAGAAAGGTCAAGTAACGATTTCAAATATTTCCGCGGGCTCGATAGTTTCACTTGAGCAGCCCGGAGATAACGGAGCCTACACCAACACCTTCACGCATGACAACGCTGTGTTTGTCGGCTGGACCTTGGTTGAGCCGGGTACAGCGGACACTTTGCCGGCAAATCAGGTTTACGGCAAAGACGACAGTGACAATTTGAAATCTATACCTGCGATCGTTCAGAGAATAACGGCTGTAGGCGAAAATGTTGATCACACCATAGACGTATACGCCATATGGTCGACCGACACTCAGGGTCCGATCCCCACTCCCGAGGCAGGAGGAACGCCCGAGCCGGAAACCACGCCTGCGCCCGACACTGTTCCCGACGTGTACCAGATCAGGTACGACGCGAATGACAGTGATAAACCGGACGCACCGGCATCGCATATACCCGAGGATACGGACCGCTACGAGGTGGGTCAGACCGTGACGATCAAAGGCGTGACCGATGATCAGCATCCCGATACCCCGTGGGAGCCCACCAGAGAGGGCTATGTGTTCAAGGGCTGGAGCCTGAACAATAAAGACGCGGCGGCTGATAGTTCCGGTTTGCTCAGACTTGGCGGAACCTTTGAAAAGAGCGGACACCTCGACACCCTCTACGCTATCTGGGAACAGGCGTATTATGTGAACTATAACATTAACATCGCGGATGACAAAGGTCCGAAATACAAATCCGAAGCTTATGAAAACAAAAGCGATGTAACACTCGACGCAAAGATAGGCGATTCCGTTGATTCGGAAGGCGCCCCGATGCCGTCATACTCGCCCGAGCCCGGATATCTGTTCGCCGGCTGGACCGATGATGTAAATGTCAAGAGTACATATCAAAACACAGAGCCGCTGCCGAGCATGATCCCGTCGGTTACGCTTGACGGCGCCGATAAGGACGTTTACGCGGTTTGGGCGCAGGATAGTTACAGCACCGTGACCGACAAAGAAGGCCAAGACAATATCGCCGACGCGTTCCAGGTAAGATACGACGGCGGTACCGCGGGCGAGGTCAGCAATCTGCCCAATGACAGAGACGAGTACACTATAGGTCAAACCGTCTATGTAAGAGCGATGGAGCCGACAACATTCGGCGCGCACTTCATAGGTTGGAAGCTGAACGGCGCAGGAAAAGAAGGAGTGCCGGATCCGAAATACGGAAATAACTATAAGGGCAACGACACATTCCAAAAGAGCGGAAAGCTCGATGTGCTGACCGCTCAATGGGATAATATGCCCACGGTTAAATACAATATGCGCGGCGGAGAGTGGACATCGGGAGAAACATATAATAACGAAAAGCCGTTCGCCGAGACTGTTGAGCGCAGCGATTCCTATACTCTTAATGCCGATGTCAAGCCCACACATGGGGCAATAGAAGGTAAAAACGTCGCTTTCGCGGGCTGGACAACGAATAATACGTATAGCGATTCAAACTATATCACATCAAGCGGAGCGCTTAAAGAGGATATCGACGGCTTTAGCTTGACAGACAGCATTAATACTAATGGCGGCGAAGAAGAATACAACGTATACGCTGTATGGGCTGAGGACACTTACGGCAAAAACGGCGAGGAAAATCCCGACGGCATACCCGACTACACGCAGGTGATCTATGTTGGCGGAGAGGATAAGGCTCCTAAATATAGTGATATTTCCGATCCCAAACCCACCGCTCAGTATCTGCCGATCGACACCAACAGCTACGCGGACGGCGCGGATATCACCGTGCTGCCCTCCGACGCGCTGCAGAGAATACCGCGCCTTGAGGGCTACGAGTTCCGCGGCTGGTATTCGACGAATGATGGTTATCATAATAATGTAAGCTACGGCGCAGATTACGCCGGCAATTTAAATTCGCTGTTTGACGCGCATGATACTGACACGCCATATCAGCCGAAGCAGTATGAAGGCTCGGCTCCTTACAGTGATTATACCGGTTTCACCGTGACAGCGGACGACACCAAATTAACAAAGGCCGAAAACAGCGGAATGATAACCCTGTACGCGGTTTGGGAGCCGGCGAGAAACGGCGTGCTCTATCACGAAAACGGCGGCTCGTGGGACGGCAAAACAAAGCCCGTTGATACCACAATGTACGCAGAGGGCGCGAGTGTGCCTTTCATAAGCGACGATATTGCCGGACTGCCCGGTAGCGAGGAAGTCGAGCCGACATATTGGCCGACCCTCGATTACGCGGTATTCCTCGGCTGGACGCGCAACAGCTCGCACGCCAGAATAACGAGTATTGACGAAGTGACAAGGCTCACGCAAGGCGATAATAAAGAGCTGTATATCAGAAACACTGTTGACACTATAGCAACACCCACTAAAGACAATACCGTGCCCTTCAAGACGGACGACGGTCAGAACGTGATGAACCTCTACGCGGCTTGGGCGGTCGACGCAAAGGATTCGAAAGTCGCCGGCGGTACAGGCGAAGGCAAAGGCGACGGAGTACCCGACTATTATCAGGTTATATACGACGGCAACGCCACCGCCGGTGCGGTATCGGATGTACCAACCGACACTGCAGTATATGACAAAGGCGCGAGTGTTACTATAAAGAACGAATCAAATGGCGGCATACCCACGCGCGCGGGCTTCAAATTTATGGGCTGGAGCCTCAACACCCCCACCGTTGAAGGGGGCGCAAAGCTCTATTATCCATCGAGAGAAACGCCCGAAGGCAGCACATATGACTACGAGACAGCCCCGACCCAATTTACCAAAACGGCAGGCTGCGACACCCTGTACGCAATCTGGGAAGGCAATCCCACCGAGTTCCATGTGCTGTATTACGGAAACGGCGCCGATATCGGCAACGCTCCGATAGACAGCCGAACATATACCGAAGGCGCTAATGTCGAGGTATTAGGCAATATTGGTCCGAACAGAAACAGCGTAGGTAAATACGAGCGCTACGGCTACACCTTCCTCGGCTGGAACAAGACGAGATTTACCGCGATAGATTCAAAAGACAGCGAAAATTATAATAAGATTCAAAACGGTGATGAGAATGAAAAGCTGATCAATCCGGGAGATACGATCCAAATGAAACCGGATCCCCGCACCGGCGTTATGATCTTATACGCTGTATGGGCGGCGGACGCTCACGGAAGCGCCGACGGCGGAGACGGAACTCCCGACTATGAGCAGGTTGTCTACGAGCAGGGCGACGCCGATAGCGTGACCGGTATGACACTGCCAACGGCTATACCCTACGAAAGCGGAGACCACGCTATAATAAGCGAAGAACCCAAATGGGAAGGTCACACATTCACAGGCTGGCTGAGCAACGAGACGGTGCCTGAAACCTATAAATACAGTGCCGGCGTCGATGTAAAGGTTAATGAGGCTGATATACCCAAGACCGGATTGATCCTCACTGCCTATGACTTAAACGGCGGCAAAAAGGATGGAAGCGAGGATAATATAACCAAGATTTTCCCAAATTCCGAGGACTATACTCTTAATTCCGATAATGAAGTTGACGGCGTTGAAAAGGACGGCTATGTTTTGATCGGCTGGACCGAGGACAAGGCCGCGGACGGCGTTGGGGAGTTCGGAACCGTCGAGCATCCGCTCGGCTCGGTAGAGTTAACGAAACAAGTAACCGTTGCGGCGGAAGGCACCACGGTCTATGCGGTATGGGCGAAGGACACCAACTCAGACGGCGGTTCGGACGTTAATGTCGGCGCGGATGCCTATGAAGTATGGTACGACATGGGCTTCTATCCCAAAGATGACGAGGAGCATTCCGGCGAGGCTGTTCACGACGCGGCCGATATGCCTCTCGATCAGAAAGTGGAGACTATCGGCGCAAACGTGACAATTCCCAATGATACGAAAAATATTCCCACGCTCGAGAGCTACATATTCTCGGGCTGGAGCCTCAATAATCAGCATGACGACGACGGCAGACCTCTGTATCAGCCGGGCCAGAACTTCCCCAAGAGCGGCTATACCGATATTCTCTACGCGGTATGGGCGACCAATACGAACAAGACGCTGACATATAACGCCAACGGCGGTAATCTCACGAGAACCAATGGAGATTCGCCGGTTACATGGAGTGGTTCGACCGGAACTCAGAGCGAGATCGCGACCAATACCGTATT
>CANPWW010000015.1 GCA_947585115.1 uncultured Monoglobus sp. | reverse complement strand
AAAATTTCAAAAAAAGAACCAAGTCCTTTTTCTGAACTTGGTTCTTTGCTCTCTTTCTTAACTTAATGACATTGCCCCGAAGGGTTCCTTTTGGTTGTGCCTTTTACTGAGCGATGTAATTCGCGGGGGTCCAGTCTCCGAAGAAGTCCGTAGCCGCCGGGAGCTCATATCCGCGGTCAACGTATGTTCCGCGGGGATTGTCGTCGGAATCGGTCAGATCCTTCTCGAGGTTGTCGGCGCTGTACACGCCGTTTACAACATAGAGGTCAGATATCTTTGTGGGATCTCCGCCCATGTTGCCCCACTTGCCGGGCTTATCAACGCCGGTGTCTATTATGGTGTGGTCAAAGATCGTCTGAGCGTTGACTCCGCCCCAGTTTCTGCCCCAGTCGCCGGCCGTGAACTTCATGTCGGGATCCGCGGTGTTGTATTTAACCGTGCAGTTCTTGAAGTAATAGCCGAGATCCTCATGAGGCGCTTTGCTGGTCTTGCTGGCGGTTATGTATCCGCCGGCAGCCTTGTCGCTGTAGCCCTGCCAGATCAGATTGCAGTTTTCGAAGTAGCAGTTGTCGCCGCCGCAGATATAGTCTGTGTTTCCGGCGATGTCGCACTCCTTGACATACATCGAGGCAGCGCCTGTTCCGAACGTGTCCTGACTGGATGAGAACGAGCATCTGTAAAGCTCGATCTGGCTGCCGCCCGCGAAGATAGCCGCCGCTCTTTCGGTCGCGCCTTCCTTCTGCTTCATTTCCTTGGGCGTTCTGTTTGCGGTTCTCTCCCAATCCTTGTCGCCGCAGGCAACGCCGTCGGCTATCTCGGCGGGATTGATGAACTTGTTGAATGTGTTCTCAACATTGATGTTCTCCATATAGAAGCCTCTGTTAAGGGTCCTGATGGCCGCGCCCCAGTTGTTAACAGCGCTCTTTACGGTCTTTGATACCGCGTAATCCGCGTTGTACCAGCCGGCCGCTCCTGTGGCGGATCCGCCGGGAGCCGATGAGTAATAGAGGTAGCCTATGCCGTAGTACCACTGAATGAGAGGTCTGTTCGCGGGATCCGCGGCCTTGAGAGCGATATCGTCTATATTGACATAGAGCTGCTCGGTGTATGTGCCGGGATCGATCACGATATTAACCACCTGACCGGGCTCTCTCTCCATCAGTCTAGCCGCCGCGAGAGCCTCTCTGATCGTGGGATAATCCTTATCCGCGCCGACCGTCAGAGTGTCTTTATAATCAAGCTTCTCGGCAACGTCCTTCATAAGAAGGATGTTCTTGTAGGGATCCTCGACTCCGCCCTCGAGAGTGTATGTCTCGGAGAGAGGCGAAAGCGTGTAGCCGTTGGCGTCCTTGATGGTTACATTATAGTCCTCAGCCGACATAAGCTTAACGGTGTATGTGCCGTCGGCGTTTACAGCCGCCTCTTTCACCGCGGTCGGATCCTCGGCGTTGGTGAATACCAGAGTTGTGGCTACACCCTCGGGATAAGCGTATACCGGTGTGTATACATCGTGGGACGTGATCATCGAAACGGTACCCGTTACATCAAGTTCCTCGATTTTTACCAGTTTTATATCAACAGTCATATCGTCCTTATTCTGTGTTACCGTGATCTCCTTGGTATCGATCGTGGTGCAGACGTCGTCGTGTCCCTCAACGGATACCGAGAAGGTCTTGCCCTTGGGCAGAACTATCGAATATTTATCGCCGCAGTCGGTGGTGTATGTCTCGGAAGGATCCTCAACATTTGTGAAGACCAGCTTGCTGCCGCTCAGGTCATAGCCGGTGGCGTTCGTCAGCGCGCCGGACACGGTCTTGTCGGGAGCGGAAACGAAGTAATCAAGAATGATCGCGTAGATATTCTTGTTGTTGCCGCCGCCGTAGGTGATGATGGGCTCTCCGGGATGCGCCGCCAGCTGATCCTTTGAAAGATCTGCGACAGCGGCTACAACGCCTTTGCCCTTTCCGCCGCCAACGCGCTCTCCGCCGAAGTCGATATACTGCTCTCTCTCGTCGGAACTGTTGTTTGTGTCGTATACGACCGTTACAGTCAGATCATAGCCCTGCTTGGGAACGATCTTGATATATCTGCTTGTCGCGCTTCCGGAGCCGCCGCCCAGAGCGCCGTTAAAGGTGTATTTTTGGCCGTCGGTATAATCGAATGAAGCGTTCTTGCCCGCGTTGTAAGTGAAGTTGGGTCCGATTAACGCGCCGTTGGCTTCGGTCTCTCCCGTAGTATTGTTTGTCGTGTCAATATGACCGGCTTCCTTGAGAGCCGCCAGAACCGCGGGATCTCCGACTCTCCAGATAGTCTTTTCGGGAACTCCGCCGGGCTCATCCGAGGGACCGGGCTCCGTGGTGGGCTCGGCCGCTCCGCCGCCGAATGTGGCGCTTACCGTGGTGTTCGCCTTGGGCATTGTGAACTCGTAGTATCCGCCGCCGATGTCTTTGATCTCGGCGCTCGGGTCTGTGGCGAGCTTGATCTCGTCGCCCGCGTTCTCCGCCTCGGCGTATACCTTGATCGTCTCGCCGCCCTTGAGGCCGCTGATAGACTTAACGCCTTCAGCCGGAACCTCAGCCGCCGTAGCGTTGGCCGCGTCGGGCGAGAATACTATCGCGTAGTAGCTCGTGTTGGTGTCGCTGTATACCTGAACCGCCTCACCGCCAAAAACTTTCTGCGCAAGAACCGGATAGCCCTCGGCAGGCTTTTCTCCCGAACCCGCGAGAGTGAGGTTGGAAATCTCGCTGTTATTAATGGCGATATGCAGTACCGTGGCATTGCTGTCGCCGCTGGCCGCGTATACATATACGGTTCCGCTTTCGGGAGTGGTAAACTCGAAGCACTTGTCCTTTATATACTCGCCGGGCTCTTCGGCAGGCTGTAATGTGCCTCTGCCCTGTGTCTTGATCGACGATGTAAATGTCCGGCCGTCAGCGAAATTTTTTGTGCCTTTCTTTACAAACGCGTTCACGGTAGGCTTTGTGCCCATATCGGACGTCGTGTAATACGTCAGTCCGTTCACGTTAACGATAGAATCAGGGCCAACGTTGTATCTGTCCTCCAATGTGCCAGCGGGGAACATTGTGGTGTTCACCGTGCCGTCGGCGTTAATGAAGGGCTCCTTGCCGAAGTCCCAAACGATCGAGCCTTCGGGATAGTCGTTTCCGGCCGCGGGATCCTTTGTGGGTCCCTCCGGAGCGTTTGTGGGCTCCGCGGGTTTCTCGGTCGCCTCGGGAGCCTTTGTGGGCTCCGCGGGCTTCTCGGTCGCCTCGGGAGCCTTTGTGGGCTCCGCGGGCTTTTCGGTCGCCTCGGGGATCAGCACTACCGAGCCGCCGGTGATGCCGTCGGCAACAGATACGGTGTACGTCTCCGCCGCAGCCGTGTAGGTAACTTCAACTCTTACGTCCTGAGCGGGCATCGTGAAGGAATTGCCGCTTACGGGAATATCCTTGCCGTCGGCGCCGGTCACTTTGATCTCGGGTACCGCGCCCGAAACGGCGGGTGTTCCGCTGTATGTAACCGTCGCGCCCTCCTCGAACTGATATGTCTTTATTCCGGGCTCTGCTGGCGCGGGAGCCTGCGTGGGCTCCGCCGTCGCGGGAGCCTGCGTGGGCTCCGCCGTCGCGGGAGCCTGCGTGGGCTCGGCCGGCGCCTGCGTGGGCTGCGCAGGTTCGGAGCCGCCCTCGTCCTTTAAGAATGTGAACGAAACGACTGTTCCTGCACCGCTGTCAAACCAGAAGTATACAATGTCGCCCTCTTTGGCGCTGTATGTCTCGGGAACGTCAACGTCGCCGTTTCTTACATCCAATGTGTACGAAAGCGCCTTTTTAGTCGGATTGTCGAGACCGAGTCCGGTCTGAGCGTTAATGGTCAAGGTGGTATCCTCGCCTTCTTTTCCGCTCGACTGACCGGCTCTTACCTTGATCTTGCAGTCATAGGGAGCGCAAACCGCGATAACGTTGTTGAGGTCAACATCCCACTTAGCCATTGTGCCTGTTCTCAGGATAATTCTGCCGCCGTCATAGTTCTTCGCGATTCCGAGCTTGGGAGCCGTTCCCTCGCCCTTGCTGTATACGGTAATATACTTGTTGCCGAACGTTGATTTATACGAGATCTCGTCCTTAGGTGCGTTGAAGCTCACTTCCAGATTATCGGCAACATATTGATCGCGTATGTACTTGTAAAGACCATCGGTATCCTCAACGGGTGTCAGCTCCGCAGCCTCGGCAACCGCGTCGGAAGCGGACGCGGCGGGGATGAACTCGTAGCTGTAGATCACGCCTGTTGTGCCGGCCGCCCAGAGACCGTAGAGCTTATCCTTGCTGAGGTTCCATGTCTTTGTGCCGTAGCCGTAATCCTTGCCCTCGGTCATTGTTTCGATATTCTCCGAAGCGCAGGGAACCGCCGCTGTCGTCTCGTCGGCAAGCTTGGTGTCTTTGCCGCTGTCGGGAATAAAGTTTTCGGTTCCGCTTTCGGGCTGACGTCTGTAATAGATCTTGAATACGCCGTCAACATGAGGCGTTATCTCAAGGATAGTGCAGTCAAAGCTCGAGGGTGTGTTGTCGGGATTCATAGCGCCCGTGGAGGCAAAGAATGTCAGATCGCTTACCGACTTCGGCTTGGTATTCGCGCTTCTTACTCTCAGGAAGCTTGTGCTGTCAAATTCCCTGCCGCTTATTGTCAGGGTCTCGGGGTCTTTGTCCTCGCCAACCTCGCCGCTGTACTTGTTAACAACCGTAACGTTTGCGTCGTCTGTCAGCTTTTTGCCCTCGCTTATAAGCGCGTTTTTGTCAACAGTGTATGTGCTCGCGCCCTCGGGTGTCTCACCGCCCGTTGAAGGAGCCTGCGTGGGCTCCGCGGGGGCCTGAGTGGGTGTGGAGGGCTCAACCGAGCCGCCTGTGGGCGTGAAGCTCAGCGCCGGGAGATAGAAGCCGTTTGTGCCGCCCGCTACCTGTATGGTCTCGCCTGCCGCCAGATCATATGAATAATCCTTTGTCAGTACCAACGGATCCGCGCTGCAGTACGTGTCCTCTTTCTCTTTCTCTGTGCCCTTTGTTATCTTTATCGATCTTAACGTTGTGTCTCCATCCTTCTTGTAAGGCGAATCTCCCGACGCCTTTACCGTGAACTTGATAGTTCCGGCCTCGGCCGCCGTGTATGAGAAGTAGCAGCTTCCCGACGCGCTGAGCTTAAGTCCGTCCTCCGCGCTTGTCGTGATGCTCTTTGCTCCCGATACGCCCTTGACAGCTCCTACCGTTATGCCGTCAACGGTCTTCTGCGAGGCGGCATTTTCATCAAGCAAGAACGAGAAATCTTTCCACTCGCCCTCGGTGAAGTTCCATACCTTGCTCTCGCCGCCGACTGCCGGAGGATTGTCGGGAGCCTTTGTGGGCTCTGCCGGTGCCTGCGTCGGCTGAGCGGGCGCCTGCGTGGGCGCGGCTGCCGCTGTCAGCTCGCCTTCGCCGCCGTTTACTTTAAGCGTGGCGTTATAAAGCTTTGCGGGTGCCTGCGTGGCCGGAGCCTGCGTTGCCGGAGCCTGCGTGGCCGGAGCCTGCGTCGCGGGCGCCTGTGTGGCGGGTGCCTGCGTGGCCGGAGCCTGCGTTGCGGGCGCCTGCGTGGCCGGTGCCTGCGTCGCGGGTGCCGCCGTGGGAACCGATACGCTCGAGCCCTTTACAACTATATCAAACGAAACCGCTCCGGCATCGGTCATGATCTGCACATTGTGGGTTCCGTCATAGAGGCCCGACAGGAATTCTTCGCTGAATTTAACGGTATTTCCTTCGACGGTGTAATCTTTGTCCTTTGTAAGCTTTACTGACTGAGCGGCCGTGTCCGTGCCTTCCCATACAACCGAATTAACGGTCACTTCTTTTCCGTCCTTGGTTACCAGCTCGGCTTTAACTTCCGTGGGAGCCGAGGGATCATACTCCTCGGAGGGATCCTTGAGCGAAACCGTCGGCGCCTGTGTGGGAACCGCCGATGTCGCGGTGAAGCCCGCGTAATAGTCGGCCGTGCCTGTTACTCTTATCTTTCCGGGGTCAATGGGCTCAAGGGTGTCGGCCGCATTCGCGTCTGCCTGTGACTCGTACCAGCCCACGAATACCTGATTCGCCGCTGTGGGATCGACCGGGAGAGAAGCGCTGAGATACGAGTTGTACGCGGCTGTCTTTGTCGCGTAAAGCTCGCCGTCAACATAGAAGCGGATCGTGTAATTTCTGCTTCCGCTGCTTGAGCCGCCGCTGCCGCCGCCGTAGCTGCCGCCGTAATAGCCGCCCGCTATAACGCCGCTGAGCGATGTGCCGTTGCCCTGCTCGGAGTTAACGGTCGCCGAATCCGAAAGATTGAGCACGCCGTTTGTGAGCTGGGCGTTGTTTGTGATAACGTCTCCCGATACCAGCGGGGAAACGACCGCCTTGTCGGCGATAACTCCGTTCAGCGTAACGCCGCCGGACTTAACCATAACGATGCCGCCGAAATAGCCGGGGCCGTAGGTTCCGGGGCCTGTGATGTAGAGCTTGATCATGTTGTCAAGGATCTTCACGAACTCGCCTCTGGCGATATTGTCCTTGGGTCTGATCGTGCCGTCGGGATAGCCGCCCACATAACCGGCCGCCGTCATGGCGCCGATGTAGCCCTGCGCGTACTCCGATATACTCGAATAGTCGGCGTAATTGGTGATGCCCGCCATGTTGTTAACGGGCGCGAGGCCGTAGGCTCTGCTCAGCATGGTCATGGCTTCCTCGCGGGTCATGTTGGCGTCGGGCGTCATTGTGCCGTCGCCGTTTCCGGTCAGAACGTCTGCCGCAACCAGCTTGAGGACCGCGTCGGTGTACCACGCGTTATCCGCAACGTCGATAAATGAATTGGGTGCCGAAGTTACATAGCCGATAACGTTCTGGGTTATCTGCGCGACCTCGGCGCGGGTGATCGCGTCGTCGGGTCTGAAGTAACCGCCGTCGCCCTGGATCACGCCGTAACCGGACCATGTGTCGATCACGCCCTCGGCCCAGTGACCGTTTGTGTCGGCGTATGTATTGGCCGAAACCGTCACGGCTCCGAAGGTTGTGAGCACCATAGCGATGGCAAGCACTAATGCCAAAGTTTTTCTTAAGGTTCTCATAAAAACCCTCCTTAATAATAAAATTTTAATATTTTATACAAATATATTGTCATTTCGGCAGTATACACCGCCAGTTATTATAAATTATACATCTTTTATTAAAAAAAGTCAATACGCTTTGTGCAAAAATTTAGCCAAGCGGCGGGCGGCGCGCCGAAATTAATTTGATTTTACCCCTTGATAAAATCTCACTCGTTTGGTATAATATGATGATGAAAGTTTTAAGGCATTTATCAGATCAAACGGAGAAATAAAACATGCTTTATTATATTGAAGGAAAACTTGTTTTAAAAACCGACGACTGCGCGGTTATCGACTGCGGCGGCGTAGCCTACAGGCTGCGCGCTACCGCCGCTACGCTTGACGCTCTCGGCGATGAGGGAAGCACCGCGCGGCTTTACACATACCTGAATATAAAGACCGCGTCGGACATATTCGCGCTGTACGGCTTTGCCACGCTTGAGGAGCGCGATCTTTTTGAGATGCTTCTCGGCGTCAGCGGGGTCGGGGCCAAGACCGCGGTCAGCCTGCTTTCCAACATCTCGCCCTCAAAGCTGGTGCTGTGCGTGATGAGCGACGACGCGGCGTATCTTTCAAAGCACACGCAGGGCCTCGGGCCCAAGGGCGCCAAGCGCCTGATACTCGAGCTCAAAGACAAGCTCAAGGACTATGACATAACGCGGATCGCGGACGAGAGCTCCGAGAGCGGCGCGGCCCTCGAGGCTGTCACGGCGCTGACGGCGCTGGGCTACTCGGGCGAGGAAGCGCGCAGAGCGGTCAGCGGCGCGCCCGAAGGCGCCTCGGTCGAGGATATAATAAAGCACGGTCTCAAAAACCTGATATAAAATATTACCATATAGATAAAATATTACCATATAGAAATGAGTGAAACAGTTGGCAATCAACACAAGCAGCATAACGGACAGCGGCGAGGAGCGGATCGTCTCGACCAACGAGCAGAACGAGGACGCGCAGATCGAGTTCGGACTGCGCCCCAAAACGCTTGACGAGTATATCGGTCAGGACAAGGTCAAGGAAAATCTGAAAATATTTATCGAGGCAGCCAAGCAGAGAGGCGAGCCTCTTGACCACACGCTGTTTTACGGCCCGCCCGGACTGGGCAAGACCACTCTGGCCGGGATCATCGCCAACGAGATGGGCGTCAATATAAGGATCACCTCGGGCCCGGCCATCGAGAAGCCCGGCGACCTGGCGGCGCTGCTGACGAATCTTCAGCCCAACGACATACTGTTTGTGGACGAGATACACCGCCTGAGCCGCAGCGTTGAAGAGATCCTGTACCCGGCCATGGAGGACTACGCTCTTGACATAATAATCGGCAAGGGCCCGTCGGCCCGCTCGATAAGGCTCGACCTGCCGAAATTCACGCTGGTGGGAGCCACCACCCGCGCCGGAGCGTTGGCGGCGCCTCTTCGGGACAGGTTCGGCATAATCAACCGCCTTGACATGTACGGGACCCGCGACCTAAAAAAAATCGTGGAGCGCAGCGCGGGCATACTGGGAATAGACACCGACGGCGGCGGTGCGGAAGAGATAGCCATGCGCTCCCGCGGAACGCCGAGGATCGCCAACCGCCTTTTGAAGCGCGTCAGGGACTTCGCGCAAATAGGCGGGACCGGGGCGATAAGCAAGGATCTGGCGAGAGACGCGCTCAACCGCCTTGAGATCGACTCGCTGGGTCTTGACGCGATAGACAAACGAATGCTTATGACGGTAATCAACCACTACGGCGGAGGACCCGTGGGGCTCGAGACTCTGGCCGCCACCATCGGCGAGGAGGCCGGGACCATCGAGGATGTTTACGAGCCGTATCTGATGCAGATCGGATTCATAAACAGAACGCCCCGCGGCAGGGTAGTGACCCCGAAGGCATACGACCATTTCGGGATCAAATACGAGGCGTAGCGGCTGGCTGCCGTCTGAAACGGATATATTAAAAATTAAGACAGGAGAAAATACTATGTGTAATAAAGAAAAATACTATATAACCACCGCGATAGTCTACACTTCCAAAAAGCCGCACATCGGCAACACCTACGAGCTGATACTGACCGACGCCATAGCCAGATTCAAGCGCTACACCGGCTATGACGTGCGTTTCTGCACCGGCACAGACGAGCACGGCCAGAAGATACAGGAGCTGGCCGAGGCCGCGGGCATAACGCCCAAGCAGCACGTTGACAGGATCGCGGGCGAGATAAAAGAGATAGCCGACATGCTGAACATAAGCTACGACATATTTATCCGCACCACCGACGACTACCACGAAAAGGCGGTGCAGAAGATATTCACCAAGCTCTACGAGCAGGGCGATATTTACAAATCCGAATACGAGGGCCTTTACTGCACTCCCTGCGAGTCGTTCTGGACCGAGTCGCAGCTGGTTGACGGCAAGTGCCCCGACTGCGGCAGAGAGGTGCACAAGACCCGCGAGGAAGCGTATTTCCTAAAGCTCAGCAAGTATCAGGACAGACTGATAAAGCACATCGAGGAGCACCCCGAGTTCATTCAGCCCGAGGCGCGCAAAAAAGAGATGATAAACAATTTCTTAAAGCCCGGCCTTCAGGACCTGTGCGTGTCGCGCACAAGCTTTTCGTGGGGCATACCCGTTGAGTTCGACCCGGGCCACGTTATCTACGTGTGGGTAGACGCCCTCTCGAACTACATCACCGCCCTGGGCTACTCGCCCGACGGCTCGGGTGAGGATTATAAAAAATACTGGCCCGCCGACGTGCATATTATCGGCAAGGACATTCTGAGGTTCCACACCATATACTGGCCGATCATGCTGATGGCGCTGGGCGAGCCGCTTCCGAAACAGGTGTTCGGCCACCCGTGGCTGCTGTTCGGCGAGGAAAAGATGTCAAAATCCCGCGGCAACGTGATATACGCCGACGATCTGGTGCGCCACTTCGGCGTTGACGCCGTGAGGTACTACTCGCTGCACGAGATGCCCTTCGCCCAGGACGGCAATATCACCTACGACATATTCATCAGCCGTTTCAACTCGGATCTGGCCAACACCCTTGGCAATCTGGTCAACAGAACGGTCTCGATGATAAACAAATATTTTGACGGCGTGATACAGCCGGGAGACGTTTCGGGCGAGTTTGACGACGACCTGAAAGCCGTCGCCTCGGGCGCTCTCAAAAAAATCACCGAGAAAATGGAGACTCTGCACGTCGCCGACGCCCTCGACGAGATATGGAAAATCGTTAACCGCGCCAACAAATATATCGACGAGACGACGCCGTGGATACTCGCCAAAAACGAGGCGGATCGGCCGAGGCTGGGCACCGTGCTTTATAATCTCGCGGAGGCGATCAGGATCATAGCGTCGCTGCTGTCGCCGTTTATGCCCGATACGTCCGAAAAGATCAAGGCGCAGATAAACGCCGCCGATCTGGGCGCGGAAAGCGCGGGGACCTTCGGCGTGACCGAAGCGGGAACCAAGGTCGGCAGCCCCGAGCCGCTGTTCGCCAGAATAGACGCGGACAAAAAGCTGGAGGAGCTGGCCGCGGAGTTCGCGGCGTCAAGCGAGGCGGAGGCCGCTCCCGAGATCGAGCCCTTTAAGGACGACATCAGCTTTGACGATTTTCTGAAGCTTGACGTGAGAGTCGGAAAGGTCAAGGTCTGCGAAAAGGTGCCAAAGTCCTCCAAGCTGCTTCGGTTCGAGCTGGAGTGCGGCGGAGAGACGCGGCAAATCCTGTCGGGCATCGCCAAGCACTACAAGCCCGAGGAGCTTGTGGGCAAAAACGTGCTGTTTATTGCCAACCTGCCCCCGAGAAAGATGATGGGCCTCGAGTCCTGCGGAATGATACTCTCGGCCGAACATGACGGCAAGCTGACGCTGCTCACCACCGAGGGCGACATCCAAAGCGGCGCGGTGATGGTATAACAATAAAATAATAATAATTTGTTCACATTCACGTAAACAATTATTCGGCGCGCGTGTTATAATTATAATGTTAAACTTATAATAAATTACGCTGATATTTTTAAAGATTGGAGTGAATAATATGTTTTGTTCAAACTGCGGCAAGGAGCTTAAAGACGATGATAAATTCTGCAACTCCTGCGGCATGATGGTAAAACACGCGGAAACGGCCGAAACGGCGGCCGAACCGCAGAATCAGCTTGTTCCGGCGCCTAAGAAAAAAAGCTCGGGCAAGACCGCCGCGATAATCATCGGCATTGTTTCGGGCGCGGTCATTCTGGCCTGTGTGGTGGCGCTGACCGCCGCCTCGCTGATCTCAAGCTACAGAAACGGAAACGGACACAACGGGCACAGCTATCCCGGAATGTATGACGATTACGACGACCACGATGATTTCGGCGACTATTTTGACGATTTTTTTGACGATGACGACGGCCTGTATCCCGGCTACAGCGGCGGCTATAGCGGCAATAACGGCGGCGCACAAAATCCCGCTCCCGCTCAGACGCCGGCGGCAACGATACCGCCCGACGACTCGCTGCCTCCCGACTCAAACGGAAAGACCTACGATGATCCCGCCTATCAATGGCCGACCGGAGACGGCACATATGAGTTTTACGCCAAGTCGACAATACCCAAGTTCGAGAGCGTGACCGGAAAGCCCTGCACCGACACCGATGTGGAGGACGACGGAAACACATATTACGAGTACGATATGGATATGGACGCCTACAACGCGTACATAAAGGCTCTCGAGGCGGCCGGCTACAAACAGACCGAGTTTGACGCCCGAGGCAAAAACTCTTATGTCAGATACGAAAAAGGGGTTCAGTATCTTGTGATCTATCTGATGAACACGGATAACGAGATCGTTATTATGGCGTGATCAAAAATAACACTTGATATTTTGATTTGATTATGTTATAATTACATTACTTTTGATTATGGAGGAGTTTTAGTTATGAAGAAATTAACAGCGTTGATCGCGGCAGCGCTTATAGCGCTCTGCGGCACCATGCCGGCTTTCGCGGTGGCTCAGAGTATTGTTTTAAACGGCGTTCCGTCCGAGATCCCGGCCGATATGGGCGAGATCATTGAGCAGGACGACAGAACTTTTGTTCCCATCCGCTTCGTATCGGAGAACATGGGAAAAACGGTTAAGTACGACGAGAACATAAACGCCGCCCTCATCCTGGACAAGTCCGACATGTATATAATCCAGGAAGGCGCGATGAATATTTTCAAGATCTCCGACCTCGGACAGACAGTAACCACCCCGATGGACACGGCGGTGTTTGTAAAGCAGTATGACGAGGCCGGCGGCGGACGCATGTACGTTCCCATTAGATTCGTTTCCGAGGCCTTCGGCTACGCGGTCGGCTGGGACGACGCGACTCAAACCGTAACGATAGACGCGGCGCAGTAAAACAAAATCAAGCGGCTCGGTTGAGCCGCTTTTTATTATCCGTCCGCGAGCGCCTATTTTATTTGTCTTGACATGCGGGGGTTGTAGGAATGGGCGTGGCAGACCGCTATCGCCAGCGCGTCGGCCGTGTCGTCGGGCCTGGGAACCTCTTTGAGGTTCAGCATGGTTTTTGTCAGGTACTGCACCTGCTTTTTGTCCGCTCTGCCGTAGCCCACTATGGCCTGCTTGACCTGCAGCGGCGTGTACTCGTATATCCTCACGCCGTGGTTCAGGGCGGAGAGCAGCAGCACTCCCCTCGCCTGAGCCACGTTTATCGCGGTTTTTTGGTTGCTGTTGAAAAACAGTTCCTCGATCGCCATGAACTCGGGCTTGGTGCGCTCGATTATCGTGTTCAGATCGTCGTGGATGGTTTTAAAGCGGGAGTTCATTTCCTCTCCCGCTTCGGTGGTTATCGCGCCGTATTCCACGATCTTGAATTTGCCGCCTATGTAATCAATGACCCCGTACCCCACTATCGCGAAGCCGGGGTCAATTCCCAGTATCCTCATTCAATTAATAGTTCTCGGGCTTGATCTTAAAGTAGCTCTGCGGATGCGCGCAGACCGGACATACCTCGGGAGCCTTTTTGCCGATAACGATATGGCCGCAGTTGGCGCACTGCCAGATAACGTCTCCGTCTTTTGAGAACACGCACTCGTCCTCGATGTTTTTGAGCAGCTTGCGGTAGCGCTCCTCGTGCTCTTTCTCGATCTTGGCGACGCCCTCGAACAGGTCGGCGATGTCGTCAAAGCCTTCCTCACGGGCGTCCTTGGCAAAGCCGGCGTACATGTCGGTCCACTCGTAGTTCTCGCCCTCGGCCGCGTCCTTGAGGTTGGCCGCGGTGTCGGGTATTCCGCCGCCCTGGAGCAGCTTGAACCAGATCTTGGCGTGCTCCTTCTCGTTGTTGGCGGTCTCCTCGAATATCTCGGCTATCTGAACATAGCCGTCCTTCTTGGCCTTGCTGGCGTAGTAGGTGTACTTGTTCCTCGCCTGCGACTCGCCGGCGAACGCCGCCATCAGGTTGGCCTCGGTCTTTGAACCCTTCAATTCTTTTGCACTCATGGTAAAAATCCCCTTTCGTTTTATATTTTATTGTTTCCGTTTTTTCTGATTTTATCACAAAACGCGGCATAAATCAAGAGCAAAAAACATATTGTTAACTAAGTGCTTGAAAGAAAGGTGATACTTATGGCGGAGATCAAATTAAAAACCGAAAAATATGATATATGCCGCACGGTGGCGATGAAGTTCGGCCGCGCGGTGATAGACGAGCCGCTTATCGTGCCCGACGTGAAGCCGGACATAAAAAAGATACTGGACGTGTCGGCAAGAGCCTATGTTACCGACGTGACACCGGGGCAGGACAAGGCGCATGTTGAGGGCGCGGTCAAGGCGTCGCTGCTCTATCTGCCCGACGGCAATGTGATAGGAACGGTCAAGTCGCTTGAAATGAGCCGCGACTTCAGCGTCACAGTGGATTCAAAGGGCATGACCCCCGACGACCGCGTGAGCGCCGAGGCGGAGATCGACTCGCTCGACAGCACGCTGATAAATTCGCGCAAGGTCAATATAAGGATAGGCGTCAATGTGGGCGTGAAAATATGCAGACAGGAGTGCCTCGAGCTCCCGGTCGGAACGGAGGAAGAGGCGGCCGCGCCAGAGCCGCCGCTTGCCGATCTGCTGCCCGTAAGGCGCGGCAAGGGCGGACAGGGCGAGTGCCCGCCGCGCAAAAGCGCGGATATACAGCTCAAAAAAACGCCGCTGCGCATCGCCGACAAGCAGTTCACGTCGGACGGCAGCATAATAGTCCGCGGCAAGCATGAGATCTCGGGCAAGCTGCCCCAGATCGGCGAGGTGCTCTGCGCCGGCGCGTCAGTGGAGCCGGAGCGCGCGGTCATGGCGGACGGCTGCGCCGAGCTGGGCGGCAGCGTCAAGGTCAGCGTGCTTTACGAGGACGAGGCCGAGCCCGGAGAAAACGGCGGCAAGACCCGCGTCCGCACGGCGGAGTTCTCGATACCCTACAACGAGAGCTTTGACGCGCCGAAGGCGATCGAGGATATGGAGTGCGACGTTGAGTACAACGTGCGCGAGATATACACCGAGGTCATGGACAACATGGACGGGGAGAGGCGCGAGATCGGCGCCGAGATAGTCATAGGCGTGGTTGTAAGCGGATATATTATCACGGAGCCCGGAGCGGTCAGCGACGGCTACTGCACCGGCGGAGGCGAGCTTGTGCCCGAGTTTTCAGAGACCGCGCCCGAGCAGATAGTTGAGACCATGACCGCGCAGATAAGCCACAAGTGCGCCCTAAAGCGCAAGGCCGCGGACGCGGAAATAACCGGGGTCTGCTCAATGACGGTGACCGGCACCTCGGTCGACGATATCGACATAAGCGACGGAACGGTGAAAATAAAAGGCTCGGCGGGTATAAAAGCCCTCTGCATGTCAAGCGACGAGAACCAGCCGCTGCTGGCGCTCGAGACCAAAACGCCGTTTGAGCACAGCTTTGACATAAGCGGCGGAGCCTTGGGCGGCAGAGCCGCCTGCGACGCGAAGGTGCTCGTCAATCATCTGAGCTACAACATCACGGGCCCCGACACGGTCGAGGCGCGCATGATAATCGGGATATCGGTGAAGCTTATCAAAAACGACAGAATAAAAATAGTGACGTCGTTTGAGCATATAGAACCGGAAAAGGAGCAGGTTGGCGGCATGCAGTCGTACATAATTTATTTCGTGCAGCCGGGCGACACCCTGTGGAACATCGCCAAACGCTACAAAACCACGGTCGACGACATCGTGGCGGCGAGCGGCATCACAAACCCCGACAAGCTCCGCGTCGGCCAGAAAATAAGATTAAAAGCATAAAAAAGCGGCGCCTTTATCGGGCGCCGCAAAAATATTCTTATCTGTCTTTCCTGCGCAGGAACACCGGAACGTCGATCCCGTCGTCCTCTCCGACCTTGCTGAAAAGGTTGGATGAGGGGGGCGTATTGAACGACGGCCTCTGCTGCATAAACGACGGTGTCTGCTGCTGAGGCGCCGGCTGTTGAGCCTGCGTCTGGTTGTTATTGCCGCTGTTGTTCATGTTGAACTGGTTCAAAAAGCTTGAGAAGGGATTGGCTTCCTCCTGCTTTTCCTGCTGTCCGGGAATGTTGCCCTTAAAGCCTGTGGCGATGACCGTGATGGAGATCTCGTCGCCCATGTTCTCGTCGATGATCGCGCCGATAATGATGTTGGCGTCCGCGTCGGCGGCTTCCTGAACCAGCTCCGCGGCGGTCTTGACCTCAAGGATACCCAGATCCGCGCCGCCCGTAACGTTCAAAATAACGCCCTTCGCTCCCTCGATCGTCGTCTCAAGGAGCGGGCTATGTATGGCTTTCTTGGCGGCTTCCTCGGCTCTGTTCTCGCCGGTGGCGCTGCCGATACCCATATGGGCAAAGCCTGTGTCTTTCATGATAGTCTTTATGTCGGCGAAGTCCAGACTGATGAGACCGGGTCTTGAGATCAGGTCCGAAATACCCTGAACGCCCTGTCTCAAAATATCATCGGCCATTCTGAACGACTCTGTCAGAGGAGTTCTGTTCTCGGCGACCTCCAAAAGCTTGTCGTTGGGTATAACAACAAGCGTGTCCACCGCGCCCATCAGGTTGGTGATTCCGATGTCGCTGTTCTTCTGGCGGGTCTTGCCCTCGAACCAGAAAGGCTTGGTAACGATACCGACCGTGAGTATGCCCTCGTCCTTGGCGATCTTCGCCACGATGGGAGCCGCGCCGGTACCTGTTCCGCCGCCCATGCCCGCGGTAACAAAAACCATGTCCGCGCCCTGAACGGCCTTCTTGATATCCTCAACGCTTTCCTCGGCAGCCTTCTGTCCAACCTCGGGAACGGCGCCCGCGCCGAGACCCTTGGTGACCTTCTCGCCTATCTGTATTTTCTGAGAAGCCTGCGAAAGCGTGAGATCCTGCTTGTCCGTGTTAACGGCGACAAACTCGACGCACTTTACCTGAGCTTCGATCATTCTGTTTACGGCGTTATTACCTCCGCCGCCGACACCGATTACCTTAATTTTGGCGGGGTTTGTTGATTCCGTATCAAACTGAAACACTTTATTTCCTCCTCTGCTTGCTATCAATCGCAATTATACTCTTATAAAATACATTATACCACGAAAATAAAATTTGTAAATAGAAAATCCGAAAGTTTCTTAAAAAATATTACGGCATTGTAACAAAAGCAATAAAAAACACAAAATTTCTGTAATACTCTTGTAAAATTTGACAAGTCATTATTTTACAAAAATAATTTTTGTAGAAATTTTGGCAACAAATTTTGCAGCACTTTGTGTTGACAATATGTCTACAATGTGATACAATTATTTTCGGGAGATGATATTATGGCTAAGACGTCAAATATAAATGTGCGCATCAGTCCGGACACAAAATCCCGGGCAGAGGAATTGTTCAAACATTTCGGACTGACGATTTCCGACGCGGTGACTATTTTTTTAAATCAAAGCATTATGTACGGCGGAATTCCGTTTGAGATAAGGCTTCCGAATCCCGAGACGCTCGAGGTTCTTGACGAGGTCCGCGATCATAAAAATCTTTCCGGCCCGTTTGACTCGGTGGAGGCTCTTATGGAGGATCTGAACAGCTGATGCTTAATTTATATTACTCATCAAGATTTAAAAAAGATTATAAGCGCATGATAAAACGCGGAGTCGATACGAATGATTTTGAAAAAGTAGTAAACATGCTTGTTTGCGAAAGGGTCTTGCCCGAAAAATACAGAGATCACAATTTAAGCGGCATATACGAAGGATTTAGGGAATGCCACATAAATTCCGATTGGCTGCTTATATACAGAGTGGAAAAAGACAGGCTGATCTTAGCGCTCTCGCGCACGGGAACGCATTCCGATTTGTTTTAGAAATCGGAATGCGTTTTAATATCGCGGCGGGGCGGATTTTTATTTTGTCAAAAACTTTTTGATGTTCTTTTCAAACATCTGGGCAAAGCTTATTTTGGGAACGTCGCAGGCGGCGGTTATCGGGTTCTCGCCGATTTTCTGGCCGTCTATCTTAAAGATCACGTTTCCCACGGTGTCGCCCGTATTTATAGGCGCCCGGCAGATCGAGCTCAGGCTGATCTCGGTCTCGATCTTGTCCTGGTTACCCTTTTTGACGATATAGCTCGTGTTGCCCGAAAGCTCCACCGGCAGGCTGTCGCGCTCGCCGCTCTGCACCGCGACGTTGGGTATCGCGCCTACCAGCTCGTCGCCCTTTACCACCGAGTAATTGGCGAAGCCGTAGTCCAGCAGCTTGGCGGCGCTGCCGAAGCGCTCCGCCGTGCTGGGCGCGCCGAGAACCACGGCGATGAGCTTCATGCCGTCGCGCTCGGCCGACGCCGAGAGGCAGTATTTGGCTATGCTCGTGGAGCCGGTTTTAAGCCCGGTTGCGCCGTTATAGGATTTCAGCAGCTTGTTGGTGTTCGAAAGGCCGAAGCTGCCGCCGCGCAGACTGTCCATCCATGTGGTGGTGTACTTGAAAACGTCGGGGTGCTTTGCCAGCTCGCAGGAAATTTTCGCCACGTCGCGGGCCGAGCTGTAGTGGTCCTCGGGCTCGTCAAGCCCGTTGCAGTTTTGGAAGTGGGTGTTCTCGCAGCCGAGAGCGGCCGCCTTTTTGTTCATCATCTCAACAAAGGCCTCCTCGCTGCCGCCCACGAATTCCGCCATCGCCACGGCCGCGTCGTTGCCCGAGGCTATGGCTATCGCCTTGAGCATGTCGTCAACGCTCATCTGCTCCCCTGGCTCCAAAAATACCTGAGAGCCGCCCATCGACGCCGCGTGCTCGCTGACGCTGACCTCGTCGCCGTAATGTATCTTGCCGCTGTCCAGCGCCTCGAATATCAGCAGCATTGTCATGACCTTGGTGACGCTGGCGATCTGGGTCCTCTCGTCGGGGTTGAACTCATACAGCACGTTGCCCGATTCCGGCTCCATAAGTATGCCGGATTTTCCCGTGACAAGGTTTGCCGAAACGTCGGTGTCGACCTGGCTGGCTATATCGAGGTTTTCGGCGCGCGCCGCGGGCATAAACGAAAGCGAAAGCGCCGCCAGCGCCGCCAAAGCGCAGATTTTCTTATATTTTTTTATCATAATTATCACTCCTGTTTGGTATTATAAATTTTTTCTCATATGGTTGAGGGCGTTTTTCTCAAGGCGCGACACCTGCGCCTGAGAGATCCCGATCTCGGAGGCCACTTCGGTCTGGGTCTTGCCCTGAAAGAAACGCAGGTTTATAATGTGCTGCTCCCTCTCGCTCAGGCGGCTTATCGCCTCCTTGAGCGAAATGCTCTCGAGCCAAGACTCGTCGATGTTCTTCTCGTCCTTGATCTGGTCCATGATGAACACCGCGTCGGTGCCGTCGTGGTAGAGCGGCTCCTGCATCGAAACGGGGTCCACGATGGCGTCCAGCGCGATCGAGATGTCCTCGGGCGGCAGACCCATCTCCTTGGCGATCTCGGCGATGCCGGGCTCCTTGCCGCTCTCGGCGGTCAGCTTTTCCTTGACCGACAGCGCCTTGTACGCCGTGTCCCTTATCGAGCGGCTGACGCGTATGGCGTTGTTGTCCCGAAGGTACCTGCGTATCTCGCCTATTATCATAGGCACCGCGTAAGTGCTGAACTGCACGTTGTGACTCGTGTCAAAGTTTTCCACAGCCTTGATAAGCCCTATGCAGCCGATCTGGAACAGGTCGTCTATATTCTCGTTTCGGTTGCCGAAGCGCTTTAAAATGCTCAGCACCAGCCGAAGATTTCCGTATATAAAACGCTGGCGCGCCTCCATGTCGCCCTGCTTGATCTTCTCGAACAGCTCCCGCTTTTCCTTAGCCGAAAGCACCGGAAGCTTTGAGGTGTTCACTCCGCAGATCTCCACCTTGCCGTTTCCCATCTGTCCGCCTCCTAAATCCTTGAATTGAATCTAAATACAGTATTTGCAGCCTCGGGAATAATATTCAAATAAAATTTTTTATCGCGAAATATATATTTAATTTTTATTTTGTTTTATTTAGTTTATATAATGTTCGCGGGGTGCGCTCGAGGTGTGTCGCGGAGTGTGTCGCGGAGTGTGCTCGGGGTGTGTCGCGGAGTGTGTCGTTTTAAACGACGCACTGTGCGAGGGCGGGCATCCTTTATAAGTCCGTTTTTCGGTTCCGATATCTTGATCGGCTCGACGAAACCCGTTTGCCGTTTCGATTTGCCGCTTATATTCGCGCAAGCGAACCATAAGACGATTACCGACAGCGGCGCCGTGTTCCCGTCCGCCCGATCACTGTGTTCCGGAATCTCGATTAAGGAGCTTATAGCTTAGAATATCCGTATATATATTATACCGCCGAACGAGTGCCATGCGGGGACAACGTAGGGACTAGTGATTAGGATCTAGGGACTAGGCATCCCCCCTCAGTCAGCTGCGCTGACAGCTCCCCCAAGGGGGCGCCTAACTTCTGCCTCCGCCCGTTGCCTCGCGCCAAAAATCCGAACTGTACAAAGTAATAATAATATGGTATAATTAATAAAAATCGGGAAATCTTATTTTAAAAAGATAAAACGAAAGGAAAAAGGCCTATGAAATCTTATATAGGAATAGAGGACATAAGGGCGAGGGAGATACTGGACTCGCGCGGCAATCCCACGATCGAGACCGAGGTCTACACCGACGACGGAAGCGTGGGCAGAGCCTCGGTGCCCTCGGGCGCGTCTACCGGCGCTCACGAGGCGCTCGAGCTCAGAGACGGCGACGGCGCAAGATATATGGGAAAGGGCGTTTTGAAGGCGGTTCGGGTCGTGAACGAGCACCTGCGCTCCAAGCTCCGCGGCATGAACGTCATCGACCAGAGGGCGATCGACAAAAAGATGATCGAGCTTGACGGCACCGATACCAAGTCGCGGCTGGGCGCCAACTCGATACTCAGCGTGTCTCTCGCCGCTGCCAATGCCGCGGCCAACGCGCTGGGTCTGGGGCTCTATCAATATATAGGCGGAGCGGCTGCCGCGAGACTGCCCAAGCCGATGATGAACATAATCAACGGCGGACGCCACAGCGACAACAACCTGAGCATACAGGAGTTTATGATAATCCCGATCGGGGCCAAGAGCTTCGAGCAGGGTCTGATGTGGTGCGTCCGCGTGTACCAAACGCTGAAAAATATTTTAACCGAGCGCGGCCTCGGCACCGCCGTGGGCGACGAGGGCGGATTCGCGCCGCTGCTCCAGGGCGACGAGGAGGCTATAAAGCTGATAATGAGCGCGGTGACCCGCGCGGGCTTCAAGCCGGGCTTCCATTTCGCTTTGGCCCTCGACGCGGCGGCCAGCGAGATGTTCGGCGAGGCGGAAAAGGTCGGCGAGAGCGGACAGTATTATTTCTGGAAGCAGAACCGCATGCTCAGCCGCGACGACATGGTGAAGCTCTGGAGCGGCTACTGCCGCAAGTATCCGATCATCTCGATCGAGGACGGAATGGCCGAGGACGATTTCGAGGGCTGGGAGATGCTGACCGACACTCTGGGCAAAAAAATAAAGCTGGTGGGCGACGATCTGTTCGTCACCAACGCCGCAAGACTGAAAAAGGGCTTTGATCTCAGGATCGCCAACTCGATACTCATAAAGCCCAACCAGATCGGAACGCTGAGCGAGACGCTCGACGTGATAGAGCTGGCGAAAACCAACGGATACGCGCCGATAATCTCCCACCGCAGCGGCGAGACCTCGGACGCCGCGATCGCCGACATAGCCGTGGCGGTGAACGCGGAATATATCAAAGCGGGCGCGCCCTGCCGCGGCGAGCGCGTGGCTAAATACAACAGACTTTTGAAGATCGAGCGGGAGATGAACGGATAATATGAAGAAGATAATTATTTTTGACCTGGACGGAACGCTGCTCAACACCATCGACGATCTGGCCGACGGCGTCAATCATTCCCTTGAAAAATTCGGATATCCGCCGCGGACGGTGGCCGAGGTCACAAACTTCGTGGGCAACGGCATAGGCAATCTGATCGCACGCGCACTGCCCGACGGCAGGGACAATCCCGACTATGAAAGAGTGTTCGGCGAGTTCCGCGCGTTTTATTCCGAGAACTGCGCCGTGAAAACAAAGCCGTATGAGGGAGTGCCCGAGCTGCTTAAAGAGCTTAAAGCGAGAGGCGTAAAATGCGCGATAGTCTCCAACAAAAACGACCGCGCCGTGCGCAGCCTTGCCGAAAAATATTTCGCGGACACGGTGGGAACCGCCGTAGGCGAGCGCGAGGGCATAAAAAGAAAGCCCGCGCCCGACTCGGTGCTTGAGGTGCTGCGGCTTTCGGGATTTGAGAAGAAGGACGCCTTGTACGTCGGCGATTCCGAGGTGGATATAATGACCGCCGAAAACGCGGGTATTGACCTTGTTTCCGTGGACTGGGGCTTCCGTCCGAGGGAGGTACTAAAGCAAAACGGAGCGGAAACAATAATAAGCAGGCCCGGCGGCCTGCTTGAATACATATAATTATTCACGGGATTTTAAAAAGAGGCAAGCGGGCGGATATTATCCGCCCCTACGGTGTGGTGATGATGTATCGTGTCGTCACAATCCGCAAAAATTCTATCAAACCTGTAGGGGCGGCAATCTGCCGCCCGTTCTAATTACTGTTCGCTAATTACTAATCACTATGTTGCCACCTCCTTCTGGGAGGAGGCAAGTTGATGCGGTTTAATACTCCGTTTTGAACCAATCGAAGTCGGTGGGGATCTTTTTGCCGTCGGAGTGGGCGAAAATGCCTGTCATTGTGCCGGTGTGGCGCTTGCGGTCGTTAGGCACGCCCTCGTCGCACAAAAACGTGCAGGGCTCGACCGCGCCCAGTTCGGTGTAGCTCTCGCCGTCAAAGCCGTACAAAAATCTGCGGGTCTGATACTCAGTCTCTATCCGAAGGTATATTTTGCCGCTCGTTATCTCGGCCTCGGATATAAGCTCCTCGCCCTCGTTTCGGTTTATGACCAGCTCCAGCATGTTTTTGCCGCCGCGCTTTGTCACGTTGAACCTGATATAGGTCGCGGTGCTGTAGTAGCAGGTCATGCCCGCGCGCGTTCCCTCGGCGGGCTCGAACTCCATGAGCGTTTCGGCCGCGCCGCAAAGCTCGCTTTCGCGGCACACCAGTATGTTTTTCGCCTTTACCTCATACATGTTTCCCGGCGCGGTATAGAGCCGCAGTCGGGATTTTTTCTCGTCATTCAGCGATATGTAATCATAATTCGGGTTGCGCACAAACTCCCAGCGCGGCCCGATTTTGTTTTGCTCAAAGTCGTCGAAAAAGCTTTTCGGCTCGCCCTCAAAGGGCGGCAGATCGGGCGCGGTCTGTTCCTCGCTGGGGCCGTTTCCGCCGTTTATCAAAAACCAGCCGTCCTCGGTCCATGTTACCGGGTCGAGCGCGGTCTCGCGGCCGAGAGTGGTATAGTTGCCCATGTTGCGCCTGCCGCACAGATACACAGCCCACCAGTCTCCGTTCTGGTCCTTCACCAGCTTGCCGTGGCCGGTGCGCTGAATGAGCTTTTCGTGGTCGGTCTGGCGCATAACGGGGTTATAGGGGCACTCCTCGTACTCGCCGAACAGCTCCCTCGAGCGGGCGACGTTTATGCCGTGGCCGTAGCCCGTGCCGCCCTCCGCCACGATCGCGTAGTAGTATCCGCCACGCTTCATGATGTGGGGGCCTTCCGCGCAGCGCTCTCCTGTACCGGCCCATGCCGTGCGCGGGCCGCTTATCAGCTTTTCGCACTTATCGTCCAGCTCATACACCGTGGCGGCTCTGGCGATCACCATGTATTTTTTGCCGTCGTCGTCGAAAAACAGCGACGGGTCGATGTTGTCGGCGTCGAGTATGATAGGCTTTGAGTATGGACCCTCGGGGCGCTTCGATTTCATCAAAAGCTGTCTCCGCGCCGGGCGCTCCCAATCGTTGAGACGCAGGGTTGCGACGACGTAAAACATTTTTTCGCTCTCGTCGAAAAATATGTCGGGGGCCCAGATACCGCGCGAGTCCATGATCTCGCTCAGGTCAAGGTATTCGGGATCGGTTATCGCGTGGCCGATCGTCTCCCAGTGCACAAGATCCTTTGAATGGGATATGGGTATCGCGGGAAAGTACTGAAACGACGAGTTCGCCATGTAAAAATCGTCTCCCACGCGGATTATCGACGGGTCGGGATAAAAGCCTCGCCTTACCGGATTATTGTATTTCATGTTTTTGCCTTTCTATGATAATTTGTTAAACTTGCTAAAGTATAGCACAACAATATAAATTTGGCAAGGGATTTTTTACGAGGCGATTACGCGGCGCGGACTGGGAAAATATTGTTGACAACCGCGGCATATTATACTATAATACAAGTTACACAGTGTAAATTTCCGAAATGTTTTTCGGCAAAACGGGAGAATTTTGTATGGAAGAAAACAGCGCGAAAGCTGTGAGGAAAAAAAGCCCCGCGCTCAGGATCCCGGTTATCGTGATCTGCGCTCTTGCGGCGGCGGTTATCATAACTTTTTTGCTCAACAGATTCGCTTTTTCAATGATAAAGGTCAGCGGCACGGGCATGGAGCCCACCGTCATGAACGGCGAGAGATGGCTTATAGACAAGACCTTTGACGAGCTCGGCCGCGGCGATATTGTGACGTTCAGCAGCGGCGGCAAGGGCGCCTCGGTCTCGCGGATAGTGGCGGTCGGGGGCGACAGCCTGTATCTGGACATGCAGAGCGGCAGGCTGTACATAAACGGCGAGCTCTACGACGAGCCCTACGCGAAAAGCTCACCCGGAGTGGGCGGCAGCTATATAAGCGGCCTCGCGGGCGGCGGCTACGGAAAGGATAATCCGCTGATCATAGAGCAGGGTTACGTCTTTGTTATGGGCGACAACAGGGGAAACAGCCGCGACAGCCGCGAGTTCGGCCCGATAGCCGAGAGCGACGTGTTCGGCATAGTCACAAAAAAGATAAAATAAAAGGGAAGCAAAAATAAGCTCAGAGGGAGATGACGGCTATGAAAAATTCGAATAACGACGGCGGCAGGATAAAGCTTTACGCGTTCAACAATCTTACAAAAACGCTGAGCTTTAATATTTACGACGTGTGCTACGCCAAGAGCGAGCGCGAGCAGAAGGACTATATCGCGTATATTGACGAGCAGTATAACTCGGAGCGCCTGACAAATATTCTGCTCAAGGTCACCGAGATAATCGGCGCCAATGTGCTGAGCATCTCCAAGCAGGACTACGAGCCCCAGGGCGCCAGCGTCAACCTGATGATAAGCGACGACTCGATGAAGCCCGCCCAGCCCACCTACAGCAGCACGGTCGCGGGGGACGAGATCATGGCCCACCTCGACAAGAGCCATGTCACGGTGCACACCTATCCCGAGTACCACCCCGACAAGGCGATCTCCACCTTCCGCGTGGATATCTGCGTTTCCACCTGCGGCAAGATATCGCCGCTCAAAGCGCTGGACTTCCTGATAGGCAGCTTTGACTCCGACATAATCACCGCGGACTACCGCGTGCGCGGCTTCACGCGTGACCTTGACGGCAAAAAGCTGTTCATCGACCACGACATAACCTCGATACAGGACTATATAGACAAAAAGACTCTCGAGCGCTACGACGCGATAGACGTCAATGTTTATCAGTGCAACATGTTCCACACCAAGCTGCTGATAAAGGAGATCGACCTTCAGAACTATCTGTTCAAGACCGACGTTTACGAGCTGGACCCCAAAACCAGACTGAATATAAGCCACAGCCTGCGCCGCGAGATGATCGAGATTTTCAGCGGCCAGAATATTTATTGACGGAGGGCAGGGTATTGCAGCAGAACAGGGCCCCGATATACGAGGCTTTACAAATTTTCAAATCAAAAAGAATAGTGCCGTTTGACGTGCCCGGCCACAAGCGCGGCAAGGGGAACCCCGAGCTGACGGCTTTTCTGGGCAGACAGTGCATGGAGACCGACGTCAACTCGATGAAGCCTCTCGACAACCTGTGCCACCCGGTGTCGGTTATCCGCGAGGCGGAGGAGCTGGCGGCCGAGGCCTTTGGCGCGCGGCACGCTTTTTTCATGGTCAACGGGACCACAAGCGCGGTCCAGGCCATGATTTTTTCCTGCGTGAAAGAGGGCGAAAAGATAATACTTCCGCGGAACGTCCACCGCAGCGCGATAAACGCCCTTGTGGTGAACGGAGCGGTCCCGGTCTACGTCAATCCCGGCGTCAACAAACGGCTGGGAATACCGCTCGGAATGAGCGTCGACGATGTGCGCCTCGCGATAGAAAACAACCCCGACGCCAAGGCCGTGTTCGTCAACAATCCCACATACTACGGCGTGTGCAGCGACCTCAAAAAAATTGTGGAGATCGCCCACCGGGCGGGAATGACGGTGCTTGTAGACGAGGCCCACGGCACACATTTCTATTTCGGCGGCGGGCTTCCGCTCAGCGCGATGGCCGCGGGAGCCGACATGGCCGCCGTGAGCATGCACAAAAACGGCGGCTCCCTGACCCAGAGCTCTTTTTTGCTTATCAATAATTATATCAGCGAGGGCTACACCCGCCAGATCATAAACCTGACCCAGACCACCAGCGGCTCGTATCTTTTGATGTCGTCGCTTGATCTGTCCAGAAAGAATCTGGCGCAAAGCGGAAAGAAAATTTACAAAAAGGTCGTCGGCCTCGCGGATTACGCCCGCGACGAGGTCAACAGGATCGGCGGCTACTACGCCTTCGGCAAAGAGATAATCGACGGCAAGGCCGCGTATGATTTCGACTCGGCAAAGCTCTCGGTGCACACGCGCGACATAGGCCTCGCCGGGATCGAGGTCTACGACATTCTGCGCGACGACTACGATATACAGATAGAATTCGGGGATATAGGCAATATCCTGGCGATAATCTCGGTGGGCGACACCGACCTGATGATCGAGCGGCTGATCTCGGCCCTGAGCCAGATCGAGCATATACATCGCCGCTCTCCGGTCGGAATGCTGGATCACGAGTACATTTCGCCCGAGGTGGTTCTGGCGCCCAAGCAGGCGTTCTACGCGCCCAAGCGCGCGGTGCCCGTCGGGAAAAGCGCGGGAATGGTGTGCAGCGAGTTTGTGATGTGCTACCCGCCGGGGATCCCGATCCTCGCGCCCGGCGAGCGGATAACGGGTGAGATACTCGAATACATAGCCTACGCGAAAGAAAAAGGCTGTTTCATGACCGGAACCGAAGACGTAAAGCTCGATTATATCAACGTCGCCACGGTATAACTCCCCCCTCAGTCTGCTGCGCAGACAGCTCCCCCGAGGGGGAGCTAACCATGATTGCCTCCTCCGGGGAGGAGGTGGCTGCGGCTTGCCGCAGACGGAGGTGGGAAGGTAGAAACTAGGAAATAGGGACTAGTATCCCCCCTCAGTCGGGCGTTGCCCGACAGCTCCCCCGAGGGGGCGCCTGTTTAATGCCTCCTCCCGGGAGGAGATGGCAAGCGTAAGCCTGACGGAGGTGGGAACGTAGAGACTAGGCTCTCCCCAAGAGGCGAGGCAAAATTAGCAAATATTTCTTGCAATGGCCCAACATTTGTGCTATAATCGGGTTTGGCGGTTTTCCGCCGAATAATTTTTGAACGGAGAATTTTTTATGGCGTTTATATTCAAAAAAGAGATACCGTCGGCGGATCATTTAAAGGAGATCCTGCCGGTTCCCGAAAGCTGCGCGAAGATGCGCGGGAAAAAGCTTAAAGAGATCGAGGACGTGCTGGCGGGCAGAGACGACCGTCTGCTGCTTATAATCGGCCCCTGCTCGGCGGACAACGAGGACTCGGTTTGCGATTATATATCCCGTCTGGCGGAGCTTCAGGAAAATGTCAGCGACAAGATATTGTTCGTGCCCCGAATTTACACAAACAAGCCCAGAACCACCGGCGAGGGCTACAAGGGCATGATGCACCAGCCCGACCCCGGCGAGGCGCCCGACGCCTTCCAGGGCATAAAGGCCATACGACATATGCACATCCGCGCAATGCGCGAATCGGGCATGATCGCGGCGGACGAAATGCTGTATCCGGGCAACCATCCTTATCTTGACGACATACTGGGCTATGTGGCGATCGGCGCCCGCTCGGTCGAGGACCAGCAGCACCGTCTGGTCTCCAGCGGCGTTGACCTGCCGGTGGGAATGAAAAATGGCACGGGCGGCGACATCGGCGTTATGCTCAACGCGATATACGCGGCGCAGCACGGCCACGACTTTATCTACCGCACCCACGAGGTGGCAACAAAGGGTAATCCCTACGCCCACGCGGTCCTGCGCGGCGGCATAGACGAGCTTGGCCGAAACGTGCCGAATTACCACTACGAGGATCTGCTGCGCATAGCCGAGGAATACGACAGCAGGGGCTTTGAAAACCCAGCGATCATCATCGACACCAACCACAACAACTCGGCGAAAAAGCACAGACAGCAGCCGCGTATCGCCTCTGAGGTGCTGCACAGCATGACCTATGAGCCGCTGCTCAAAAAAATGATCAAGGGCTTCATGGTCGAGAGCTACCTTGAGGACGGCTGCCAGCCAATCGGCGGCGATATGGTTTACGGCAAGTCGATCACCGACCCGTGCATCGGCTGGGCCGAGACCGAAAAAATGGTATACAAAATAGCGGGCATGGTTTAGGCCATACCCGCCTTTTTATACTTTATACTTATTGTTTTTTATCATGTTTATCACTCTTTGGCGCATCGACTCGGGCGCTATGACCTCGCAGCTTTCCATGTAGTTCCCCGCCCAATACTCGATGCCGGTCAGACTTCCTGTTACGGTCAGGTCAAAGGTTCCGCCGCCGCTGTTCTCGGTTATTTTTATCTCACTGCCGAAACGGTCAACAACCTGGTCCAAGATTTCAATGTCGCACCTAAGCACGACCGTCCCAATCTCGCCGCCGTACATGAATATCGAGCGATCCGCATATCGGCCCGGCGAAAAGTCGGACGGAGGCGGAACCCGGTCCTCGTCGGTTATCTCGATACCCTTTATTTTATCGATCCTGAACTGGCTTATCGGGTCGCTGTGGGCCGCGCAGTTGCAGAGCAGATAGTAATGCTCGTTTGCCGCGACCGTCGCGTAGGGGCTCACAGTGTATTTGCCCTCTCTTTTGGGCTTCAGTTTTTTGTCAAGACCATACTTTAAATAGGTGAATCTGACCTTTTTTCCCTTTTCCACGGCCTCGTCCAGCAGGTCGATGTTCAAAAACACCTCTTTGTTGTCGGTTTTGCGCGTTGTTACCGGCGCCGTCAGAGAGGCATAGCTCCTGCGCTTCTTGGCGGGCAGCAGTCTTTGCAGCTTTTCTGCCAGTTCGGCCGAATAGCTGTCGGGTATTCCGGTATTCGAATACACGCTGTCGATCAGCATCCTGATCTCCGAGGCGTCGAAATCGCGGTTCTCGAGATAGTAGCCTTTGCCGTTGTCCTCGGGCATTGAGATCTCATAGCCCATTTCGGAAAGCACGGCCATACAGCTGTACACCGTGCGGCGGTCGACCTTTAAATCATAGTCGCGCTCCATATATCTTGTGATGTCGCTCATTCTCAATATATTATCATAATCGGTGTACTCCTTGAGGATCTCAAGCACGCACACCGTGTTGGCTTTGGCGGTAAGCTTCATATATATCCCTCCGTTCTTAAATTATAACATCTGTTTTGATCACAGTCAATATTATACAAAAAACCCCATGCAAAAAATTGTACATATATTACACAAAAGCGTAATATTTGCGGCCGTTCGGGATAAAATATACAGAGCCGCCCGAGTATTATATACGGTTTATTTTTCGGCATTGTTAATAAATATATTTACTATCTTTTTGCGGAAGATTTTAAATATGATATGATAAATAAAAAAGCAAAGCGGTAATAATATGAAATATGTAAAAACCATGAGGGATCTGAGAGAGGATCACGATCTGACTCAGGATCAGGTTGCGCGTCTGCTGGGCACTTCGCAGACCATGTATTCGCGCTACGAAAGAGGCGCGAATGAGCTGCCGATCCACCATTTGGTGCGCCTGTGCGAGATCTATGACGTGACATCCGATTATATTCTCGGTATTCAAAAACAATAAGGGACGGAAAAATTTTCCGTCTCTTTGTTTATTCGGAATGGTTTCTGCCTCTCGCCTTGGCGCGGAGCTGGTTGTTCAAAATCTTTTTTCTGATCCTCAGGTGCTCTGGGGTCACCTCAAGGAGCTCGTCGTCGGCCAGAAACTCAAGGCAGGCCTCGAGGCTCATTTGCACCGGAGGCGTCAGCTTGAGCGCCTCGTCGCTGCCCGACGCGCGGGTGTTGGTGAGCTGCTTTTTCTTGCAGACGTTGACGTTTATATCCTCAGCCTTGGGATTGACTCCCACGACCATGCCCTCGTATACCTGAACTCCGGGGCCGATAAACAGCGAGCCGCGGTCCTGCACCTTGAACAGTCCATA
This sequence comes from uncultured Monoglobus sp., assembly GCA_947585115.1. GTDB lineage: Bacteria > Bacillota > Clostridia > Monoglobales > Monoglobaceae > Monoglobus. The sequence goes on along the minus strand of CANPWW010000015.1, from coordinate 10,525 downwards.
GCCCACCGACTCGCCCGTCTCGAACGCGACCAGCGAGCCCGTGTGGCGGCTGTGTATCTCGCCCTTATATGGCTGATAGTCGTAAAACACCGAGCTCAGTATGCCCTCGCCCTTGGTGTCGGTCAGGAACTCGCTGCGGTAACCCAGAAGGCCGCGGGACGGGATCAGATATTCAAGGCGCATCCTGCCGCCCTGTGGCGACATCGACTGCATCTCGCCCTTGCGCTGTCCGATTTTTTCCATAACCGCGCCCATGCTTTCCTCGGGCACGTCGATAACCAGCTTTTCTATCGGCTCGCACCTTTCGCCGTTTATCTCTTTGTAGAGCACCTTGGGCGTGCCCACCGAGAATTCATAGCCCTCGCGGCGCATGGTCTCGATCAGTATCGAGAGGTGCATCTCGCCTCTGCCCGCCACGCGGAAGCTGTCGGTGGTCTCGCCGTCCTCAACTCTGAGCGACACGTCCTTTAAAAGCTCGCGGTTCAGCCTGTCGCGTATCTGTCTGGTGGTGACAAATTTGCCGTCGCGGCCCGCGAAGGGGCTGTCGTTTACCGAGAAAGTCATCTCGATGGTGGGCTCGCTGATCTTTACAAAGGGCAGCGGCTCCACGTTTTCGGGCGCGCATATCGTGTCGCCGATCGTGATGTCGGGTATGCCCGAAAAGCAGATTATGTCGCCCACTTCGGCATCATCGACCGCTGTCCTGCCGAGGCCGTCGATCTGGTACAGGTTCACCATTTTGGCCTTGTAGGGCTCGTGGTTCTCGTGGTACTCGGCTACCGCGACCTCCTGATTGTGCGCGATCCTGCCACGCTCGATCCTGCCGATACCTATCCTGCCCACATAGTCGTTATAGTCTATCGAGGACACCAGCATCTGCAGCGGACCGTTCTCATCGCCCTCGGGAGCGGGTATATAATTCTTTATCGTCTCAAACAGCACTTTGAGGTCCTTGCCCTCCTCGTACTGGGAGAGAGACGCGGTGCCCGCCCTGCCCGAGCAGAACAGTATCGGGCTTTCGAGCTGCTCGTCATTGGCGTCAAGCTCGATCAACAGATCAAGTATCTCGTCGGGTATCTCGTCGAGGCGCGCGTCGGGGCGGTCGATCTTGTTCACGACCACTATCACTCTGTGGTTCATCTCAAGAGCCTTTCCCAGCACAAAGCGCGTCTGGGGCATGGGGCCCTCGGCGGCGTCCACCAGCAGGATAACGCCGTTCACCATTTTGAGTATGCGCTCCACCTCGCCGCTGAAATCGGCGTGACCGGGTGTGTCGATGATATTCATTTTTATGTCCTCGTAGTATACCGAGGTGTTTTTCGAAAGGATAGTGATGCCGCGCTCGCGCTCCAGGTCGTTGCTGTCCATCACGCGCTCCTCGACAACCTGATTCTCGCGGTAAACGCCGCCCTGCTTCAGCATCTCGTCGACCAGAGTGGTCTTTCCGTGATCGACGTGGGCGATGATCGCTATATTTCTCAAATCATGTCTGACCATAAAAAATCTCCTTCTTCCTCTGCCGCGCTTTCCGCGCCGTCACAAAGCGGCTTCATTTTATTGAAGCCGCTCATTTTGCGTTATTTAATTATATCATAGCCGGCGCCTCGTGTAAATGCCAAATATATTCAAAATTTGCGCGCCAAACGCGCCTCTATTGGGCATTTTCCTACACAAGCCACAGTCCGCCATGATCGGGAACCGCCTTTTTGAAACGCCGCAGCGCTTCCTCCGCCGCTTCACGGCTGAGAAAGATCCCGAAAACCGCGCTGCCGCTGCCGCTCATAAGCGCGCGTTCGGCGCCGAATTTCTCAAGCAGGCTCTTGTATTCCGCGATCTCGGGCACAGCGGGGATCGACACGCTCTCGAAAACATTGCCCATGCTTGAGAATATTTTCTGCGCATCACCGTCTCTTATTCCGTCGATCAGACGATCTATATCCATGCCCTCGGGCTTTTTGGAAAAATCCAGATTTTCATACGCCCACTTGGTGGAAATGCTCTTTTTCGGCTTGGCTATTACAAAGCTCATTTCGGGCGGATCGGGCAGCGGAGTCAGGATCTCGCCTATCCCCTCGGCCAGAGCGCAGCCGCCCCTCACGCAGAAGGGCACGTCGGCGCCCAATCGCAGACCGAGGCCGAGCCTTTCGTCAAGTCCGAGCGGGCCGCCCAGCAGATCGTTCAGCAAGTTTATCACGCCCGCCGCGTCGGCGCTGCCCCCGGCCATTCCCGCGCCCATGGGCACGACCTTTTCGATGCGTATGTCGCAGCCCGGAAAGACGCCGGTCTTGTCAAAGACCGCCTCGGCGGCGCGGTAGGCGATATTTTCGCGTCCGAGCGGCATGGCCGGGTCGCTGCCGCTCAGCGCTATTTTTCCGTCGCTCCGCAGCGAAACTTTGACCTCGTCGCCGAAATTTACGCGCATCATAACCATGCGCACCGTATGGTAGCCGTCAGGCAGCCTGTTCAGCACGTCGATAGCCAAATTGATTTTCGCCCTGCAAAGCATAGCATATCACCTTTTTATATTTTTTCCGCATATAGGCTCGCCCCTTGGGGAGAGGTAGGCGGGCAGGCTATGGCCGGAGCCGCGAAGCGGGTTCGTGGCAATAACGTATTTCGATTGCACAAATAAACGAGGCCACAAATCATTAAATCATCTAGGACATGCGGAGTCGTCCACCCTATGGCATTTTACGTATTATTGTCGTAGGGGACGACGACCTCGGCGTCCCGGCCTAGTCCCTAGTTACTATTCTCTAGTCCCTATGTTTGGCGAGGCAAACGGGCGGCAGATTGCCGCCCCTACAAGAAGTGGCACAATTCGCGCGTTCTTTCTAATTCGATATATCTTAGCTGCCCGTAGGGGCGGATATTATCCGCCCGCTCAATAAATATTTTCTCTATTCCTTATTCTCCCTGAGCTGCGTTCTTAAAACGTAACCCTGGGTGCCGTTATAGTCAATCCTGGCGTAGCCGTTCACCGATACTTCTATAAGGCCCACGGCGGCGTCTTTGGGGACCGCCATCTCGGCCTTGGCGCCGTCCTTGGGCTGGCCCATGATGCTTACGCCGTCGGCGTCTATGTATCTCATAGCGGACGCCTGTGTCGGCGGCTGGATCTGCGTCAGATAGAAATTCATGATATATCCGTACATATTGTTGTACTTAACTCTCGCGAAGTCGTCCGACATCTCCACGTAGTCAACGCGGGTCCCGTAGGGCACAGTCGCCAGCACCTGCGACTTCTCATCGGCGGTCTGGTGGAAGTTTACGCCGTGAGAAACGTTTGTCACGTATCTGTAGCCCACAACCTGCTGGCTGCGCTCATAGTTTTTGATCGACTGCTCGATATCCTCTTTGACGCCCTCGGCCTCTTTGCGGAGGTCGTCGGGCAGGTTGGTCTGCGCGAGGAACGCGGTTATTCTGGCGTGGGCGCCGTAGTAGTCGCCGCTCTCGATCACTTTCTCGATATCCTTGAGCGTGTCGTAGGGCAGCTTGTCTATCTGCGTCCTGATATCGTCGAGCAGCTGCTGGTACTCGTCCATCAGCGCGGGCGTTGTTTTCATGGTGTAGAATTGGCCCAGAGCGTTTTCGGCCTCGTAGTAAAGGCGCTTGTTGTAAAGCGCCTCGGCGTTGTCGAGATACTCTCTCGTTTTCAGAAGCTCAGCCTCAATGTCGTTGGGCTGACCCGCGGCCATAAGCGCCACATTTCGCTCCGTAACACCCTTCTGCACATAGAATTCACCCAGCGCGGTGGGTTCAAGCGTCTGCGCCGCGGAGATCTCGTCCTGCGTGGTCGAGCTTATAACGCTCTGCGCGCCGTAGTAGTCGCCCGTCTCGTTCAGCTGCTTGATCTGCGCCAGCTTCTCATCGAACTGCGTCTTGTGGTAAAGCGGCGAGTTTTCAACGTTTTTAAACGACACCTCGCTGTTGATAAACACCGTGCCGGTGGTCTGGTCCCACTCGACCGGCAGACCCATCTGCTCGGATATAAAGCGAACGGGCATCATGGTGATCTCGTCGTTATAGAGAATCGGAGCCTCTGGCAGCGTGTACTTATTGCCCGCCGCGTCATACACGTCCGTGCTGCCGATCTTCATGGCGAACCAGATCGTGTCGTTTGCGATAACGACTCCCTGACTTGCCTCGTCCCAGGTGACGGTGCAGCCCAGCGCCTCGGTAACCACGCGGGCGCGAACCATGGTGGTTCCCGCTCCAACAACTACACCGAGCGGTATCTTGTCAGCCGCGTCGGTGATAACCACCGGCTGATCGTTAACGTAAATATTCACGGTCTCCTCGTCGGCCTGCGCGAAAACGCAGCCCAGCGCCAACATAGCCGTGATCAAACATGCGATTAATTTTTTCATCCCTCTTTGCCTCCTGTTTTTTTTTAATTTTTTACTCGTTTAAAAATCTGCGCATTATGTTTCTCGCGATGGGCGCCGCGGTTTTTCCGCCGGGAGTGCCGTTGTTTTCAAGCAGCACCGCCACGCATATTTTCGGGTTCTCGGCGGGAGCGTAGCCCACGAACCAGGCGTGGTCCTCGCCGCCCTCGGTCTCGGCGGTGCCGGTCTTTCCTGCCACCGTGATCCCGTCTATCTGAGCCGTGGTTCCGGTTCCCTCCTCCACCACGCCGATCATCATGTCGCGCACATACGATGCGCAGGCGGGGCCCACGCTCTCATACAGCACCGACGGCTTTGTCTGGCCTATCACCGTGCCGTTTTCGGTGGTGACGGTCTCGACCAGATACGGCTTCATCATCTTGCCGCCGTTCGCCACGGCGGACGCCATCATCGCCACATGCAGCGGCGTCATCACAAGTCCGCCCTGTCCGATCGACACCAGCGCGGCGTCCAGGTCGGTCATGCGGCCGTATTGTATCTCGCTCTTGGATGTTGGTATGTCGAACTCCAAGTCTTTATTTATGCCGAACTTCTCGGCCTCGGCGCGGACGCTCTCGGCGCCCATCTCGTAGCCCAGACTGCAGAATACATAGTTGCTGGACTTCTCAAAGCCTGTCTTTATGTCAATGCTTCCGAAGGCCTCGCCGCCGTAGTTGTTTACCTCCACATCGCCCTGCTTGAAAACTCCGGGATCGTCGAAGGTCTCGGTGGTCCTGCCGTTTTCGTAAACGGCCGCCGAGGTCACGATCTTGTAGGTGGAGCCGGGCGGGTAAAGGCCCTGCGTGGCGCGGGCGAGGAACGGCGAGCTCTTGTCCTCCATTATTCCTTCCCAGTCGTCCTCTATGGTGTTGGGGTCAAAATCGGGCAGGCTCACCATCGCCAGTATCTGGCCGGTGGTGGGCTCCATCGCGACTATCGCTCCGTGCCTGCCGTCCAGCTGGTCGTAGGCGTACTCCTGCAAATAATCCAGCACGGTCAGATGCAGGTTGTTTCCGGGGCGGTTATCGCCAATGCTTATTCCTATATTTCCCTTGCCGACCAGGTCGGCGTCTCTCGACATCTCCAGCAGGGTCTTGCCGTACACCTGAGACGAGTAGCCGATAACGTGGGAATACAGCCTTCCCCTCGGGTACCTGCGCGTGCGCGTTCCGTCGTCGCTGATCCTTGTCTCGGCCAGCAGCTCGCCCTCGCTTGAGTAAATGCTGCCTCGCTTTATGTGCTGCTCGCTTTCCCATTGGCGGCGGTTGTATGAGTTGGTGTACACCTCTTTGGCTCTGAACATGTTGAACCAGAGCAAATATGAGGCGAGCGCCAGAAACAGCAAAGCGATAACCACCAGCACCCTTATGATCCGCTTATTTGTGTTCATTGGGCTCCCCCCTTTCGCTCGGCCTTGGCGGAGATCGCCTGAATGATACCCATTGAGGCGAAACTGATAACTACCGAGGTTCCGCCGTAGCTGACAAACGGCAGAGTTATTCCCGTCAGCGGGATCATCTTGATAACGCCGCCTATTATTATAAACGTCTGGAGCGCGAACATCACGGTCACGCCGAAGCTGACCGCCTTGTCGAACGGGTCGGACGCCATGATCGAGATCTTAAAGCAGCGGTAGGCTATCAAAAAGAACAGCAGTATGACCGCCACTCCGCCGAACACGCCCATCTCCTCGCATATCGCGGCGAAGATAAAGTCGGAGTGCACAAGCGGGATATAATTAGGCGAGCCGTTGCCCAAACCCCTGCCGAAATATCCGCCCGAGGATATGGCGAACAGCGACTGAGCTATCTGGTAGCCCCTGTTTGAGATATCCGACCAGGGATCGATCCAGTTGGCTATGCGCACCTGAATGTGGTACAAAAATCTCCAGCCCAGCAGTCCGATTATCACCAGCGCGCAGATATTGAGCGCCAGCAGCTTCTTGTCGGGCTCGTACACATATATCATGAAAAGATATATCGAGAACATAACGAGTATAGTGCCCCAGTCGCGCTGCAGGACCAGAAAGCCCACAAACACGTAGGTTATCAGCAGCGCCGCCCATTTCGGCTTGACTTTGCCCAAAAGCGGCTTTGACCAGCTGCCGCTTGTGTAGCACGCCAGGCACATGATAAACAATATCTTGGTTATCTCTGACGGCTGAAAAGAGATCGGGCCGATCGAGATCCAGTTTTTGGAGCCGTAGACCGTGGTTCCGAAAACCAGCGTTATCAAAAACAGCAGCGTTCCGCCGATGAAGTACAAATACCACAGCTTGTTCCAGATCTTGACGTTATAATATACAAAATACGCGATAAAGAACACCGCGCCGCCGACCAGTATCCATATAATCTGGCGGAAGGCGTAGCTCAAATTTATCCTGCACAGCAAAAGCACGCCGATAGATATGAGCATAAACACCATCAGCATTATAAACTTGTCGCCCATGCGGCCCAGCACAAGCGCGGTGTACATAACCAGAAACAGCACCATCACCGCCGCGCCGGTATACAGAATATTCAAATTATAATTATTTTCTTTATTTATAAACAGCAGGCCGAACCCCAGCACATTGAGCAAAATCAGCAAATAGGCGGGCTTTCGGTAGCCTGCGGATTTTAAGCGGTCCATTCCCATAGTATCACCTCTCAAGTCTCAAACACGAAGTTCAGACCGCCGATCGAGATCACGTCCTCGGGATCGAGGATCACCTCATTTAAAATTCTTTTGCCGTTTATCGTCGTTCCGTTTCTGCTTCCCAAATCCTCAAGGTACCACTCGCCGCCCTCGTACCATATGATAAGGTGCTTTTGCGAGACAAAGCTCTCGTTTATCACAATATCGCACTCGGGATTTCTGCCGATAACCGCCTCGCCGTATATGTTATAGCGGCGCTTGAGCGGACTGCGCGGCTCGGTTTTGGACTTCACGGGCCTCAGGCTGGCGCACGCCTCGTCGGCTATGCTGTTGTCCTCAAAGCGGCTCATTTTTTTGACGTCCAGATATATGAGGCGAATCACGAAAATTATGAAAACATATATTATCACAGTGAAAACATAACTCAGGATCGTTGATATAAAACTGTATACTGTCATAATGTCCTCCTTTTAAACATATGTTGTTTCCGCGCCCGATTTGATTTAGTATTCGTTCCAGTAGTCGTCATCCTCGCGGGAATCCGCGGCGTTCTCATTGACTATCTTATGCTTTTTCTGCATTATATAGAGTATTATCGCGAACAATATGCCCACCGCGAAGCAGCCTAAGTACAGGTATACTATCGGCGGCGTCTCAAACTTCATGGTGGTGAGCGGGTTATAGAACACCGTGTTCGACATATATCCGCTCTCGCCCGCGTCAAATTTTGAGGGCGAGACCTGGCACATGCGCTCAAACAGCCGATACAAAAACTCCGCCGCGCTTCTGCGGTCAAATCGGTTCTCGGTGTTGCACAGCGCCATGCCGTCGTTTATTATGCCCTCCCGCGCGCCCATCGCCAAGGCGGGCAGCGACTCTTTGTCCATATACTGTATATCGGGATAATTCAGATACATGCTCGCGTACGGGCGGTCGCTGTCATTTCCCATATCGGGATAGTAGTAGCCCTTGTATTCCACAAGCAGTCCGAGGCTCCGCGTGAAGCTGTCCTCAAGGCCGACCGCCGAGTTTCCGTTGAACCTGAGGCCGCCCTGGTCGGTGTACAGGCGGATACCCGCCTCGTCGATCGAGGCCACATAGACCGCCTGCGGGTCGGACTCGTCTATATCGCTGTAGTCAACTCTGGCGTCGGTGTCGACCGTGAACAGCATGCCCGCTATCGCTCTTGCCGCGTCGTAGTTTGCATACTGGTCGTCGGGACGGAACCGTCCGCCCGGAGCCGCGAAGTAATCCTTCGAGACAAGCTGTTTGATGTGTTCCTTCTCATCGTCCGGCAGCTCGTCTATATCGGAAATTTTCGGCTCATTGTTTTTTGTCTTGTAAAGCCCGATCGAGTTGGTTTTGAACTCTATGGCGCCGTTTATCGGGTCGTATATGCCGCCGATGTTAAAATCTCTGCCGTCGCAGGTGTTGTAAACGCTGTCGTACTCGCCGCCCGCGGGTATTGAGAAATTCACCTTGGTAGGCAGCTTGTCGATCAGGTTCATGTCCCGGTCGTAGAAATTGATTATATAGCCGCCGCCCATGGCCGCGCCCATCTCAACGGTAAACGAGCCGTGACGGTCAATTATCAGATTGCAGGTGGCCTTGTCCATTATCAGGCTGTGGCTGTTGTCGCCTATCAGCACGCGCATGTTGGATATGCCCATATCGTCGGCCCTGAGGCTCTCGTCAAACACTATGCGCGGCGGAGAGTTCTCGTCAAGATCGGTTATTATCAGCTGTATCGGCACGACGACATCCTTGTTGGGGTGGATGCCTCTGCGGTCGAGATTTTCCCACAGCGCCGCGCTGGTGCGCACGGCGGCGGCCGCCGAGTCCCGAATAGTGCCGGCCGTTATCGTGACCGTATTGCTCTCGGCCTTAAGGCGAGCTCCGGAATTTCTGAGGCACGCGGCGCTGATATACGCCGCGATATCGTTGACCGCCGGGCCGTTGGGAGAGTTTTCGCCAAGGCCGTCAATTATTTCGTTCAGGTATTTCTCGTATTCGTCGATCGTGGAAAAAGCCCCCGCCGCCTCATAGTCGATCGCGATGTTTGAGAGCGCACGCGAGCCTCTTGCCGCGTCGTCGAGAAAACCCATTTTTATCATGCTGTCGTCAAGAGACGAGACGGTGCCCAGCTCGGCCGCCACATAGCCGCAGGAGGTGGGCGCGAGTTTCAGTTTCGCGTAGTACAGCGAGCCGTTGTGCTTGCCGCTGGCCGACTCAAGATATTCGGGTATGTAATGGGCGATGTAGGTGCCGTCGTCCAGTTCGGCGAAGTACTGTATCTTGCAGCTCTCGGGCGAGCGCGTCCACATGGTGCCGTCGGGGTCCTGCTGCGGCGGATGGAAATTGCCGTCGGTGTGGTCGATGTAATACTTATCGGCAATGTCGATAACATCCGACGGAGTGCTGTCGATATTAAACGTGTTTTTAACGCAGCGGCGCAGCGTCTCGGGCGTCACAAGCTTGGTATCGCCGTATATGGGCGCGTTGGGGTTTTCACGGTCGGTCTTGCTGTATGCCAAAAACTGCCACCAGATAATTTCGGACATTTTCTCGTTCCAGTTCGAGGTGTCGAAAACTATTTTTCCGCCGCTGTCGCTTTCGAATTCGGTCGTGTAGCACGCGCCGAAACGGCAGAGATAATCGGACAGCGATCTGCGCGCCTCCGCGCTCATGGTATGGGCCGCATCGTGATAGGATTTTTGCGGCGCGCCGCCCTCACCCTCGTCGGCGCGGACCGGAACCGCCGCAAATGACGAAACAAGCAGCGTTATTAAAATAATCAAATACGTTGTTTTGCGTGTGATCATGTTTACATCCTCAACAATTGAAATTTGTTATAATATATCATGATAATTATAGCACATATTTTATTATTTTTCAATATATATTTTTATATTTATCCCGCGGCCCTAGTCCCTAGTTCCTAATCCCTACGTTCCCACCTCCGTCTTTTCGCCTTCGGCGAAAATCCACCTCCTCCCGGGAGGAGGCATATATTTGGCGCCCCCTCGGGGGAGGCACATAAATTAAGCGCCCCCTCGGGGGAGCTGTCGCCGAAGGCGACTGAGGGGGGATCCCTACTCCCCAGTGCCTACGTTCCCACCTCCGTTTGCGGCAAGCCGCAACCACCTCCTCCCGGGAGGAGGCTTTAATTTGGCGCCCCCTCGGGGGAGGCACATAAATTAGGCGCCCCTCGGGGGGAGACAAACGGGCGGATAATATCCGCCCCTACGGCGCTAATGATATATCATATCGCCACAAACGCACGAATTCCGCCAAATCCTGTAGGGGCGGCAATCTGCCGCCCGGCTCCCCCCTCGGGGGAGCTGTCGCCGAAGGCGACTGAGGGGGGATCCCTAGTTCCTAGACCCTATTCCCTAGTACCTACGTTAAAAAGGAACCCCAAAATGGGCAATGTCATTAAGTTAAAAAAGACTAATAATGATTAAATAGTATACAGGGAGAGTGAAAATTGCGATTTCACT
>CANPWW010000014.1 GCA_947585115.1 uncultured Monoglobus sp. | reverse complement strand
AGAGTGAAATCGCAATTTTCACTCTCCCTGTATACTATTTAATCATTATTAGTCTTTTTTAACTTAATGACATTGCCGTTATGGGCGGCTTTTTTATTATAAGCAGGCATGAAACTTTGGCGGTGTTTTTATTTTTCCTACTTAAATAAAATTTTATTGTCACTTTTTGTAAAATTACGGCATAGGATATTATCGGGCGCGCCAAATGATACAAAATGAGAAATTAAAAGGAGAGATAAAACATGGCAACCAATCTTCCAAACAGAGCGCAGATATCCTACAGCGATAATGGCATGCAGGCGACGGCGCTCTCCAATCAGACAAACACCTCGCTTATTGACCAGTATACCATGGAAGCGACAAAGACGGCGGTCACGCCCGCGATCGTGCCCGGCTCCGCCGGAACGTATATCGTGCGCATTGACAACACCGGCTCGGGAGCGCTTTACAATCCGTCCGTGGTCGACGACCTGGGCGACGCCGAAAGCGGCTCACAGCCCCTTATCTACGTGGGCGGCTCGGCAAAGTTCTATTTAAACGGCGATCCGATAACCGGAACGGCTGCTCCCGCCGAAACAAACGTTACCTTCTCGGCGACAACCGTTTTGCAGCCCGGCGACAATCTTATCATCGTATACGCCGCAACGCTCGATCCTTCTCAGAGCGAGGCCGTGACAAACACGGTCACCGCCACGGCAAACGGCGGAGCGGCGGGCGGAGCGGCCGTCACCGCGACAGCCGAAGCGACGATTAATCCTCAGCCCTACGCCAACGTGGCTATCCTCAAAGCCGCGGATCAGGACAGCGTGGTATCGGGCGACAGTCTGACCTACACCTTCACGCTGATAAACAGCGGCACGGGCCCCGCGAACAGCGTGGTGCTGACCGATATGCTTCCGAGCGAGTTCAGCGTGACGTCAATATCCTACGACATCGGCAGCGGTCCCGTTGCCGCCTCGCCGGATGATTACGAGGTCGCGGCTCCGACCAACACTCTCACTTTCCCCAAAGGCGGAAGTCAGATCACTCTCAATGTGCCCGCGGCATCTAATAGCGGCCCCGGAACCATCACTATCGAAGTTACCGGAACTATCTCCTAAACCGCGTAAAAATCGGCTCCCATTTTTCGGGAGCCGATTTTCTTAACTTATTTCATTTTGTACGGGTCCGTGAGCGGCTTGATCTCGCTCAGGCCGTTCCATACATAGGCAAGCACTACGTCGCCGTCCAAGTACGCGATTGGGATGTTTATATCAATCGTCTCGCCGATCTCGGCCTCAATATCATCGAGCCCTACCGCGGTCATTATCTCGTCCGAACTGTATGAGGCGACAAACAGCTTATTATCATCGCCCGCGTCAAAGTTCTTTGTGATGTTCACATTGACGCTTCTCGTCTCGCCCTCGACCGACGGCGTCACGCTGTTGATCGTGTAGGCGTACTCCGGCTTTGGAGCCTCGGACGCGGACGGCGTCTCGCCGGGCTGCTCACTTGCGCTCGGCGTCTCCGTGGGCTCGGTTACGCACGGTGTCTCCGTAGGCTCGGTTACGCTCGGTGTCTCCGTAGGCTCGCTTGCGCTCGGCGTCTCCGTGGGTTCAACTGTTCCCGGAGTGGCAGTCGGGTCGGGCTCGCTTGCCGCGTAACCTATATAAACATTGTCAATTCCCAAGACATTTGCCGCGCTTCCTCGCGTGGAGCACGCGAATCCGGTGGGCGCCAAAGCCGGAACCTCGCCTTTGGTTGTTGTTCCGGAGCCGAGCGTGAACGTGTTTCTCTTGGTATACGCGCCGCCGTCAGGCTTTGTGTAGACCGTCACGCTGTTATCCGCTTTGGCGTATTCGACTTTAACACCGTACCACTTATCCTTTTCAAAGGTAAAGCCCGAAACGTCCTGATCAAGGCCCTTGGTGTCGCTGCTTCCCTTTGAGAAGTAATCACTGAATTTCAGATTGCCCGAACCGGTCTTTATCTCAAAGGCTCTGCCGTCATTTTTATCGGTATATGTATTGCTCGTGCTTGCGTTCTTATTATCATATAATCTCAGCAGTACCGTGTCCTTATCGGCGTCACCCATTTTAAACTCCTCTTCAACTACGATAAGCTCGGAGTCGATCGGGCTTTCGGGTGTGTATGTCCAGCCGTCCTGACCGGCGCCCTTATCATTGATCGCGAAATAGTTATCTCCGTCGGCTCTCTTTGCAATTGATGGAGCCGTATTTTTTGTTGAATAGTTCACGGTCAGCGACTCTCCGTTTTCGTTTGCGATCTTCGCGCCGTCTTCATATGTTGCCGCCTCGTCTATATTATTGAAGTTCCATGTCTCACCCTTCATGGGAATCGGAGTGGGCGTGGGTGTCGGGGCAAGCGTTGGCGGCGGAGGCGCGGGCGTCGAATTATTTACGCAGTCCGATTTATAGAGAACCTTGCTGACTCTGGGCGACCAAGTGACATTGCCCGAGGCAGTCGAGCCGATCTCAACTCTTGAGAACGAGGTAACGTCGATCGGAATATCGCTGATTATATATCCGTTTTCGCCCGCCTCGTCCATAAGACGCAGCTCGGCTTTTTTGTTTTTAAGGTCGGCGTTCAGCGTTATCGTCCATGTCGAAGCGCTGCGGGCCGTGATGTTGGGGCCGCCGACAACCGTTCCTGTTTTAACGGCGGTTTTCGACTTGGTGCCGGTATAATACTGAACCTCCTGCGCGCCTGTTTCCTTATATTCCTGGCTTATTCCCAGCAGAACCTTGCCGTAGTAGTCAAGGAACTCAATGTGGTGGGTATACGCTCTTCCGGCCCACTTCCAATCACCTGACGAGTCCTTAACGCCGCCTGTGTTGTATGTCATCTCAAAGGTCATATTGCCGCCGTCCGACATGTCAAAGTCACCGCCGAATTTTCTGCCGCCGTCGGTGCTGTTCTGGTTGAAGGTCCACTGTCCGCCGCTGAACGAAAGCGCGGCTCCGTCGCCGCTGTATACGAATTTGCTGCCGTTTGTGTCTTTATCGCTGTCGTATACATAGTCTATGGCTTCCAATTCGATTGAAAGATCGGTCGAGCCGCTCTCGGCGACCGTCAGCTTGTCTGTCTTTGTGTTATATTTGCGGCATACGGCGGTGTAGTCATACTCGCCCGCGCGGAGCTTTATGGTTATTTTGCCGTCCGCTCCGCTCTTGACGGTCTTTTTGTTAATCGTGACCGCCGCGCCCGACACCGGGCTGCCGCCGCTTGTTACCGTGATAACGCTGTCGGGGATCTCAACGAGCCGGATAGATTTGGTGTTTGTCTGTCCTGAGGCGACCGTTATCTCGCCGGTGACAACGTTATAGTTTTCGGAATCCGCCGTGTATGTGTATGTTCCCGCCGGGATCCTGAGCGAGACAACGCCGTCTTTGTCCGTGACCTTGGATGTTTCGCCGATGCTCACGCTGACGCCCGCCGCGGGATTGCCGGCAGTATCCGTCACGGTGAACACAACCTCTGGATCAAGATCCTTGACATAGATATTCGGCTGAACATAATCACCTTTTTTATCATAGCCGATATAATAGCTCTGGTGAGGCGGCTGGTTATACGCGGTGTTCTGCCATGCTATAGCGCAGCGGTACTGGCTGTCGTGCATAAACGTTGTGAATTTATAATCGCTGGGCGTAAGTGATGTGAACACTCTCAACGCGGTATTGTCGCTGTGCCTCAGCACAAGCTCCTCGCGCCAGTCGCCGAACAGATCCGCCTGAAGGCAGGGAACGGCTTTGGTGCTGTTGTTTGTAGAAACGGGATTTGAAGTCCATGTCGACCAGAGACGGCTGAGACCGCCCTTGTTTATCAACGGATCGCCGTTTTTATCAAAAGCGGGCTGTTTATTGTAGTCATTTACCCTATATTCGCCGTCGTTCCATTTGCTCAGTCTGCCTTCGCTGAAATGCTCTCTGCACAGATCGCCGTCCCAATAGATCGCAAAGTTGGGATATTGTCCGTCCTGCACGGTGACCAACTCATTTCTCGAGTTGTATGAACCGAAATTAACTATCTCGCCGCTCATAGTTCTGGTGTTAAGGCCGGAGTCCCATGCCAGCACGCCGTACTGCTTGCTGAAATAGTCCATGATGCCTCGGCCGTCGTCGCCGGTGGTGGTCTCGTACCAGATGATCTTGCCATCGGAGCCGTTTATGAACACTCTGCCCCACGTCGGGCTGTCCTCGAGGACTTTGAAAACTTCCTGCTCACCGTCGTTGTCAAAGTCGGACACGTGCAGCGCGTCGCCGTGGCCCAGCTTTCTGCCGCTTGAGTTCTTTGCCGACCACAAGACTTTGCCGTTGTCGTCAAGCGCCGCCGAGCCGTAAATTATCTCGTCTTTGCCGTCGTTATCAAGGTCTGCGACCGAAAGGTTATGATTGCCCTGACCGTAGAAATCATTGTCAGAATTGCTTGTGCTGTCTATGATCCAGCTCTGCTTGAGGTCTTTTCCGTCCCACGTATAAGCGGCCACAACGGATTTTCCGTAATATCCGCGGCACTCGATCAGGCTGGGATGCACGCCGTCAAGATACGCGGTTCCCGCCAAATATCTGTCCGAACGGTTATAATCGCTGTCTCCCCAGTCGCGCACGTTTCCGACCGGCGCGTGATAGTTTATCGTCTGCATTGCCGCGCCGCTCTCTCCGTTAAATATGGTGAGATACTCGGGGCCGCCCGTTATGTGGCCGTTTGAACCTATATAGCTCGCCTCGTTGTTGGTATTCCTGATCTCATCGGTGTTTCCCGCGTCGGACACATAGTTGCCCCTGCCGTCGATCGAGCCGGGCGCAGTCTTGACCGCCATCTCGGCCTTGCCGTCTCCGTCATAATCAAAAACCTGAAACTGAGTGTAGTGCTGGCCGGCTCTGATGTTTCTGCCCAGATCGATCCGCCAAAGCATTGTGCCGTCCATCTCATAGCAGTCAAGATACACGCGGTCGGTGACACCGCCGGAGGCGCTGTCTTTGGCGTCATCGGGTTCCCATTTGAGTATTATCTCGTATTCGCCGTCGCCGTCCACATCACCCACCGAGGCATCGTTTGCCTCATAGCTTTTGGCAGTGTTAAGCGGCGGTATCTGCACGGGAATGTCAAAATAGGCGTAGGGCGAATTTTTCCAATCCTTGTCTCGAATTCCGTTCAGCATCGGGAACTCTTCGCTTTTCGCACCCTCGACGCCGCCTATTACAGGCGCGACGGAATATTTGTCATCCGCCGTTCCCGCCGGGTCGGTGTAATTTGTAAGCTCATAGCTCTCAACCAAAACCGCGCCGTTTTTGTAAACGTTAAACGTCGTGTCCATCGGCTCGGTGCCCAAAAGGCGCCAGCTTAAATAAACTCCGCCGCCATAGGTCAAGTTCGCCGCGAATCCGCCGCGATTCAGGTACTCCATTTGTCTTGCCGCGAGATCAGCCGAGGCATTCGCTGTGCCGTCCTCAGCTTCGCCAACTGCGAAAACCGGCAGCGCTGTTATCACCATACACAGCGAAATAGCGATACTCAATAACCTTTTTTTCATAATTTTACCTCCTAACGTAGTGATTAGTAATTAGTGAATAGTGATTAGAACTATATTATTTTTTATTCGCGAGCGGCTTTATTTCGTCAAAGCCGTTCCAGATATAGGCCGAGATCTCGTCTGTCTCGGTAGATGTGAGATCGAGGACGACCTCTTTTGTCTCACCGACGCTCACAGCAAGCTCAGCCGAATTGAAATCTGTTAGAGCGCCGCTGTACTTATTATATGACGCGGCTATAAGCGTGTCGTTTTCGGCGCCCGAATCGAAATTCTTTGTGACGCTGACGGTCACGAATCTGCCCGACGCATAGGCGCTGTTGATCGTGTATGCGAGGGGTTTCGGAGCCGCTCCGGTCGTGCCGATGAATATATTGTCTATTCCGAGATTTGTGCTCGCCGAGCCTCTGGTGTTTGTGAGAATGGATGTTGGCGAGAGCTTGGGCACCTCTCCTTTCGGCGAAGTGCCGCCGAGCACAAACGTGTCTCTCGGGGTGTAGGCTGTGTCCGAGGCGTTTTTGGTAAACACCTTGACGCTGTCGGCGCTTCTTGAATATACCAGCTTCAGCGAGTACCACTTGTTCGCCGAAAGCTTGAATCCCGATACCGCGGCGGTTTTGGCGCTTGTATCATTCTTGCCCTTTGAGAGATAGTCGGTGAAAGTGAGCGTGCCGTCGCCTGTTATGATATCAAAAGCCCTGCCGTCGGAGCCGCTGTAGGCCAGACTCTCGGGAACGTTGTTTTTGTCAAGCACCCTGAGAAGCTGGACGCCGCTGTCGGTCTCGCCGACCGTGAAGTCAATTTCTATAACAAGCTTGTCATAGTCGATCGGAGCCTCGGGCGAATACGACCAGCCGTCCTGTTTTCCGTTCTTGTCGGTCAGCTTCAGGTAACCGCCGCCGTCACGGCTCTCGATCGACGGGGCGGTTCCGCCCGCCTCAGCCGAGGTGCCGAATTTTACAGTGATATTTTTCCCGTTTTCGTTTGAGACTGTCTCGCCGTCCTCAACCGTTTTGCCGATCGCGAGATCGTCAAAGTTCCATATATCGCCTATGTTTACCTCTTTTTCGAGCGTGAGCTCCGTTTTTGAGGCGCCGTCAACTTTTACGGCGGTTTCCTCTGTGACATATCCTTCGCACTCCGCCGAAACCGTGTAATCGCCGTTTTCGACCCTGAAAGCCGCTGTGCCGTCGGCTCCCGTGAGACCGTACCTCACATTGGGGCCGCTGAGAGTCACAGACGCATTTGCAACGGGATTGCCGCCGCTGTCCTTCACGTTCACGGTCGACTCAGCGGCGTCTTTGTCATAGCCTATATAATAACTCTGGTGAGGCGGCTGGTTGTAGGCCGTGTTCTGCCACGCAACCGCCATTCTGTACTGGTGATCCTGAAGAAATGTGGTGAACATATAATCCGTCGGACAAAGCGACATGATCACCCTGAGCGCCGCGTTGTCGGCCCGCCTCAGGATCAGCTCCTCGCGCCAGTCGCCGAACAGATCGGCCTGCAGACAAGGGTTCTTTTTGGTGGTATTGTTATAAGCGGTCCCGGAAAAATTCATAAATCTGCCGAACGAGGCGGTGTCATCGTTAAACTTGCTTATTCTGTTTCCGTCAAAATGCTCGCTGCATAAATCACCGTCCCAGTAAATCGGGAAGTTGGCGTTTGACCATTCGTTGTCCTGCTTAGGATTATTATTTATAAGAGTTCCGTCTATTGTTCTTATACCGAAAGCGCCGTCCCACGCGAGCACGCCATACTTGCGGCTGAAATACGCCATGGCGCCGCGGCCGTCGTCGTCCGATGCTTTGTAGTGCCATATCTCGGTGCCGTCCGCCTCGCGGAAGCCTATTCCCCAATTGGGTTCTTCCTCAAGGGGCGCGAAGATCTCCTGCTTCCCGTCGTTGTCGAAATCCGAGACATGCAGCGCGTCGCCGTGGCCCCAGCCCATTGAATGCGCCACCGTGCCGTCGTCGTCGACCGCGCAGGAGCCGTAGACGATCTCGTCCTTGCCGTCATTGTCTATATCTGCCACCGACAGATTGTGGTTGCCCTGGCCGTAGAACGGATTTTTAGTATCCATTCCGCTGTCGAGCAGCCAGCGCTTTTTAAGATCCTTGCCGTCCCAGTCATAGGCAACCATTGACGAGCGCTGATAGTAGCCTCTGGCAAAGATCATGCTGGGGTGCACTCCGTCAAGATACGCGGTTCCCGCCAGAAAACGCTCAGAGCGGCCGCCGTAGCTGTCTTTGCCCCAGGCGCTCGCCGAGCCTCTCGCGGGCTCGTACTCTATCGTCTGCATAGCCTTTCCGGTCTCGCCGCTAAAAATCGTCAGATACTCAGGATTTTCTATGACCTGACCCTTTGAATTTATGTATGTTTTAGTGTTGTCGGCTTTCTTTATCGCGTCATTCACGCCGACCTCGGTCACGTACGCCCCGCTGCCGTCCTTCGAGCCGGGCGCGGTGCGCATCGCGACTTCCGCCTTGCCGTCTCCATCGTAGTCGTATACCTGAAATTGGGTATAGTGGGCGCCGGCACGTATATTTCTGCCCAGATCAATGCGCCAGAGCTGTGTTCCGTCGTACTCATAGCAGTCGATATAAACATTTCCGGTCACGCCGTTTTGGGAATTATCCTTTGAATTTGAAGGGTCCCACTTTAAGATTATCTCATAAATTCCGTCGCCGTCCACATCGCCCACCGAAACATCATTCGGGCCGCCGCTCTGACCGCCGCTTGTGTCTGGCGCGTTGTAGGTCGCTCCGTTGCCGTCGGGCGGAATGTTTACGGGAATATCAAAATATGCGTAGGGCGCCTTTTCGTAGCCCTTGTCGGCGTATCCGTCAAGGATCGCGATGTCGGGCGACTTCTCGCCCTCCGCTCCGCAGACCACGGCCGAAACATTATACGCGTCAGTCTTGGCGCCGTCCGCATCGATGTAATTGGTGTTCTTCACGTTTGCGAGAAGCGCTCCGTTTTTGTAGACGTTAAAGCTCACGCTGCCTAAGGGCTCGTTTTCAAGCAGGCGCCACGTGAGGTACACGCCGCCCGCGGGATTTACCGCGCCGATCGCGCCGCGTCCGATGAGCTCTTTTTGAGGCTCCGCTGCCGCATCGGAGGCCGCTGACGAAGGCAGCGCCGAAAAAATCACAAACAGCGCAAGAGCGATACCAAACAATCTTTTTTTCATAAAAATCTCCCTTTTAAAACAAATCGCTGTGGCTGCCCGTACGGGACAAGGTCAGCACCAGAACATTATTTTCAATTTTGTAAATCAGCAGCCAATCGGGCGCTACGTGACATTCCCGATGTCCGGACCATCTGCCGGAAAGACTGTGATCTCTGTATGCCTCGGGCAGCGTTTCACCCGAGGCTATAATTCTAACGATATTTTCCAATAACTCTATATCAAAACCGCGTTTGATAGCGCGTTTATAATCCTTTTTAAACTGCGAAGTCAGTTTTACAATGTATTTCGGATTGTTGCTCATCTCTTCAATTCCTCAAACATTTCGTCCAAATCGGTATACCCTTTTACCGACGGGTCACCGGCTATCCTCTCGGCTTCAAGCATAGCTTCAACGGTTTCACGATTAGGCTGCATTAGAGTTATTTCAAAAGGAATCCTTCCCTCTCGAATTGCTTGTCTGACAAAAATGTTAAACGCCGTTGAAATATTCATTCCAAGCTCGGCGAACAACTCGTCGGCCTGAGCCTTGAGCCCGGCATCCATGCGAATACTTATATTTGTTGTCGCTCCCGGCATAAGAAGCATCTCCTTTCTATGCTATAGGGTTTAATTATATTATATGGTTTTTGCGCGAAAATTTCAAATATAAAATTGAAATTTAATCCACCAATACGGGATCTCGGTTCTCTTTCCATGGGAGGCCGAACTTGTTGAGGCTGTCCATGAACGGGTCGGGGTCCATTTCCTCAACGTTATAGACGCCGGGCTTTTTCCACTTTCCGGTAAGTACCATAGCCGCGCCTATCATGGCGGGCACTCCGGTCGTGTATGAAACCGCCTGCGAGCCGACTTCTTTGTAGCACTCCTGATGGTCGCAGATGTTATATAAATAATAGTTCTTATCTTTGCCGTCCTTTTTGCCGCGGAATATGCAGCCGATGTTGGTCTTGCCCACCGTTCTCGGGCCCAGCGAAGCCGGGTCGGGCAGCACGGCCTTCAAAAACTGCAGCGGAACTATCTCCTTGCCCTCATACATAATAGGCTTGATCGAGGTCATGCCCACATTCTCGAGACATTTTAAATGCGTCAGATAGCTTTGGCCGAAGGTCATAAAGAACCGTATGCGCTTTATGCCTTTGATGTTGAGGCCCAGCGACTCCAGTTCCTCGTGGTGCAGCAGATACATGTCCTTTTTTCCCACACCCTCAAAGTCATACTCGCGCTTGATCTCCATCGGCTTTGTCTCGATCCATTTTCCGTTTTCCCAATAGCTGCCGTTGGCCGACACCTCACGGATGTTTATTTCCGGGTTGAAGTTGGTGGCGAACGGGTAGCCGTGGTCGCCGCCGTTGCAGTCTAAAATATCTATATAATTTATCTCGTCAAACTCGTGTTTCATGGCATACGCCGAAAAAACTCCGGTCACGCCCGGGTCAAAGCCGCTGCCCAAGATCGCGGTCAATCCCGCTTTTTCGAACTTTTCGCGGTAGGCCCATTGCCATTTATACTCAAATTTCGCCGTGTCGGGAGGCTCATAATTGGCGGTGTCAAGATAGTGGACGCCCGATCTCAGGCACGCGTCCATGATCGACAAGTCCTGATAAGGCAGGGCCAGGTTTATAACGATCTCGGGGCGGTACATTCCGATAAGCCCGGTCAGTTCGTCAACGTTGTCGGCATCAACGCGCGCGGTCTCGATATTGGTCTTGCCGCCGATTTTTTTCATGTATTCCTCACAGCTCTGTTTGAGCCTGTCGCACTTTGACTTGGTGCGGCTAGCTATCATGATGTCGGTGAACACCTCGTAATTTTGGCAGCACTTGTGCGCGGCCACACCGGCAACTCCGCCGGCTCCGATAATTAAAGCTCTGCTCATTTGATTTCCTCCTAACGTAGTTATTAGCGATTAGTGATTAGTAAATAGTTCCCCCCTCAGTCGGGCAAAGCCCGACAGCTCCCCCGAGGGGGCGCCTTATGGAACGTCGAGGGCGCCGTCCCCTACGAATTTGGCGCAATACTTGTTGTAGGGTACGTCCCGCAGGGCGGATATTATCCGCCCGTATCACATTGCTATAAGCATTTCTCTTAATATTTTGCAGGCGGCGGCTGTGCTGGCGCCGCTCGGGTCAAGGCTCGGGGCAAGCTCCACAATGTCGCAGCCAACTATGTTGAGCCCGCCGCAGATTTTTATAACAGCCTCCTGAAGCTCCGCGTAGCTCACGCCGCCGGGCTCGGGAGTCCCTGTTCCCGGGAACACCGACGGATCGAGCGCGTCGAGATCCAGCGTGAAATACACCGGATATCCGCGCAGCTTTTCGATCAGCTCGTCAAGCCCGTCGAGGTCAAATTTATGAAGATTCGTGTGCTCCTCGGCCCATTCAAATTCCTGTTTCTCGCCGCTGCGTATGCAGAACTGATAAACCTTTTTGTCGCCCAGCATCTCGGCGCACCGCCTGATAACAGTCGCGTGGCTCAGTTTGACGCCGAACAGCTCGTCGCGAAGGTCGGTGTGGGCGTCAATATGTATCATTCTGAGATTCAGGCCGAATTTTTCGCAGCACGCCTCGACCGCACCCAGCGTGACAAGATGCTCACCTCCGATCATGAAAGGGATCTTGCCCGCCCCGCATATGGCCGCGGCTTGATTTTTTATCATTTCAAGCGCCGCCTCGGTGTCGCCGAGGGGCAGTTCCAGATCTCCGCAGTCGCAGACTTTTTTATCCTCGAGATCGCCGTCCTGATACGGGCTGTAGGTCTCAAGCGCCCACGAGTCGGAGCGCATGGCCTGCGGCGCGAATCTTGAACCGGGACGGAACGAGGCTGTCGAGTCAAACGGCGCCCCGAACAGGCATATGTCCGCCTCGTCTGCCGTCTTTTCGCATCCGATAAACTTGGTCACGCTTTGCGCGATCGGGATCGGGTCAATATTTTCAGGCATTGTTGATCAGCTCCTTAACATAGTTTGGCAGGGCGAAACAGCCCTTATGCAGCTCGGTGTTGTAATACTTCGTCTCAAGCCCGAGCGCGCTCCACCTTTCCGCGTCGAAATCCGCGACGGGGTCAAAGCGGTCGGACGCGAAGCCGAACAGCCAGTGCCCCGACGGATATGTGGGAATGTGCGCCTGATACAGTCTGTGCACCTTGAATACGCCCTTTATTCGGCGGTGGGTGCGTATCAGCGACTCAGCGTAATCGTCATAATAGGGGCTCTCGTGCTGGTTGACCAATATTCCGCCGTCTCTCAGGGCCCGTGAGCAGTTCCCGTAAAACTCCCGCGTGAACAGGCCCTCGCCGGGGCCGAACGGGTCTGTGGAATCGACTATTATAAGGTCGTACTTATTTCTGCATGAGCGTATAAAACGGAGCCCGTCCTCAAAATGTATATTCACGCGCGGATCGTCAAGCCCGGCGGTCAGTCTCGGGAAAAAACGGCGGCAGACCTCGGTGACCTCGCTGTCAATCTCAACAAGATCAATGCTTTCGATCGTTTTGTACAGGACAAGGCGGTTCACGGTACCGCCGTCGCCGCCACCGATAACCAGAACCTTTTTGATCTCCGGGTTCACCGCCATCGGCACGTGCACTATCATCTCATGGTATATGAACTCGTCTTTTTCAGCCACCATCATCAATCCGTCGAGGGTCAGAAACGTGCCGAATTCCTCGGACGTCATAACGTCGATGCGCTGAAACCCGGTCTCGGCGCTGTATAACTGCTTATCGACCCTGACCGAGAACCGCACGTCGCGACTGTGGTTTTCCGAATACCATAATTCCATGATCTTATTTCCTTTCAAGATTATTTTCGCGGAGATCGCCGTCTATCTTTTTACATGCTCGCTCAGCACGCGGCCGAGTTCCTCAAAATCTATAGGCTTTGAGATATGCGCGTTCATGCCCGCCTCGGTCGTCATCGCCACATCTTCGGCGAAGGCGTTGGCGGTCACCGCGATTATCGGAACGGTCCTCGCGTCATCGCGTCCGAGCGCCCTTATATGCCGCGCCGCCTCGCAGCCGTCCATCACGGGCATCTGCATATCCATCAGCACCGCGTCGAAGGTATGCGGCTCGGAATCCTTGAATATTGAAACTGCCTCCGCGCCGTTCCACGCCTCGGTGACCTCGATCCCCTTGTCGCTCAAAAGCTCCGCCGCTATCTCCATATTGATAACGTTATCCTCGGCCATCAGGACCTTGAGGCCGTTTAAGTCAAGCTTGGCGGGCGCCTCCGATTCAGCGTTATTTTCTTCCGCTGTCTCGTGATCCTCCGCCGTTTCCATCGGGATAATGACAGTGAACTTGCTGCCCTTTCCGTATTCGCTCTCGACAAATATCTCGCCGCTCATCTGCTGCACAAGACTCTTGACGATCGGCATTCCGAGACCTGTTCCCATAACGTTGCCCGCTCCGAAACGGTTCTCCTGGGCGTATGGCTCGAATATGGTTTTCAGGAACTCTTTTGTCATTCCGATACCGGTGTCCTCAACAACGATCCTGTATTTGCTGTGCTCTTTAAACGTCATCTCGGTGACGCTGAGCTTTATCTTCGCGCTGCGGTTGCTGTATTTAAACGAGTTTGAGAGTATGTTGTTTATTATCTGCGTCAATCTGAACGAGTCGCACAGCACCATGTTGTTTTTAATATCGCAGTTTATCGTGAACTTCTTATGCTCCTTGGCCGCTTGATCGCGGAACAGATCGGCACAGGAGCTGACGCATTCTTTAAGATCTACAGGCTTGTACTCAAGGGATACCTTGCCGTTTTCGATCCTTGAAATTTCAAGCACATCGTTTATAAGGCTCAAAAGCTGAGTGCTTGACAGCTCGATCTTTCTGATATATTCGCCGAGCTTTTCCTTGTCGTCGATATTGTTTTTCGCGAGTGTTGTGAGGCCGATTATCGCGTTAAGCGGCGTGCGCATGTCGTGGGACATGTTGCTGAAAAACACGTTTTTGGCGTTCTCGCTCTTGCGCGCCGAGCGCAGGGCGTTGCGCAGCAGATTGAGCTGCTCGGTCTGTCTGCCCTTCTCGTCGTCTATTCGGCGGAAGCACAGCACGACCTCGCCGGGGGCAAGGTTGTCGTCAAACAGCAGGCGCACGTTCACCCATCTGTATGTCGTGCCGAATCTGCGCAGGAAATCACCGCCGAAATCCTTGACCCCGTCGCGGACCAGCTCTTTTATTTTTTCTGTCGAAAAACTTTGCTTGAAGTCCTGACCCGTGTTCTCGTCGGTGACCTCGTTTATCGTGTCGATCAGCCTTTCATAGCTTCCGCTCAGCCCGATCCTGTCCCTCACATGATCGGAGGCTTTTATCGCCTCATATGTGCCGCTTAAATAATCAACGCGGTAGATCGCGTAGTACATATTGCCGAGCACCTGCACCGTGTCGCGCGCCCGCTCAATATTTTTCTTGTTTTTGTAATCGCGGTACGTGAGATACAGCGCCGCCAGCATGAACGCCAGCACAAGCAGGATAAGTATCACGTAAAAATAGTTGAGCCCGCCGAGAATACTGCTCATCTGTATGGTGAGAATCGAGGTCCAGCCGTTGCTCATTTTGTAATAATAAACGCCGCGCTTTCCCTCTTTTTTCGAGTCGAACATGTCTCCGTATTCCGAGTAATCGCCGCGCTCGATTCCGCCCAAAAGCACCGCGGCAAAATTCTGACATTCCTCATAACTCTCGCCGTAGTCGGTCTGATAGTATATAAGTCCTCCGCTGCTGTCGCAGAGATAGTATCTGCCGCCCTCGGGAATATCCGAGCTGCCCTCAAAATAATTAAAGCTCTCGGGGAATATGTTAAACGCGATAACGCTGTCGGAGCCGCCCGCCTTTTTGGCTGCGGTTATCACTCTTTTTCCGCTGTACGCGTCATCGTGAATATCGGTGTAAACAATATCGCCGTCCGCCTCGACCGCGCGGATATACCATTCCTCGGAGGCGTAATCATACGCGTCCGGATCCTCGCGGGGATTGGCGAATATGCAGCGGCCGTTGACCACCGCGAACGGGTCAAAGCTTTCTCCGAAATAGATATTCAGCCTTTCAAGATAATCATACATCCACGCGTCCGCATTAGCGGGATCGTCTCCGAGGTGCTCGTCTATATTTCTTGTGCCAAGCTCCAGCAGAGTGGAATACAGAGAGATATTGTTCTGCTCCTCAACGGCGTATGACTTGGCGAGAGAGGTGCCCGTCTCTAAGGCGTTTTGCAAAAGCTGAGCTCTCATGTAAAACACGCAGACGCAGGACAGCAACACAAACACCGCCAGTATGAAAATACTCAGCCTCATCTCGGATAAAATTTTCTTATATTTTTTTGAAGAATCCATATCGCAGTTTACTTTCTCAAATTTTTGCCCGGGCGGATGTTCCGCTTTTTAACATACAAAAATATTATAACATAAATATTTCCGCAAATCAAGTAAAATAAATCCGAACCGGGATTATTTCGTGTTGTTTACAAAAATTTAAATTTTGCCGAAAACAACGTTTTTTCGGGCGATCAAGCTCTGTCATCAAATGAGGCGGCATTCGCGCCTTAAAATTTATTTATTATAACTATTGAAATTATTTTAAATTATGGTAAAATAGTATGTTAGTATCTATCACATATTCAGACGCATTATGAAAGGATGATTGTATGGCAAAGAAAAATGTGTGCGTTGTGTTCGGCGGGGTTTCGAGCGAGCACGACATAAGCAAAATATCGGCTGCGACTGTTATTGATTTGCTCGACAAGAGCAAATATGAAATACATAAAATTTTTATCGACAAGGCCGGCAACTGGGTATATTTTGACAGCGGCGACATATCGTCCGACGCGAACGATTCGGCGGTCGAAAAATTCGACAGAGCGATAATCTCGCCCTCGAGAAACGACAAAGGCATCCTGCGTTTCAAAAAAGACGGCACGGTCGAGACGATAAAGATCGATGCCGCCGTTCCGGTCCTTCACGGAAAAAACGGCGAGGACGGAACTATCCAAGGGCTGTTTGAAATAGCGGGCATACCGTATGTCGGCTCGGGAGTTCTGGGAAGCGCGGTGTGCATGGACAAGTGCGTGGCGAAGATCCTGTTCAAAGAGGCCGGGATCCCTCAGGCAGACTGGATAACCGTCAAATACGGCGAGGAGCTTGACGTGCGCGAAGTCGAGGAAAAGCTGGGCTACCCCTGTTTCATCAAGCCGTCGAACGCGGGCTCGTCGGTGGGCATCAGCAAGGCGCGGAACCGCAAGGAACTGATCGAGGGCGTTAAACTGGCGTTTGAGCATGACTACAAGGTCCTTATCGAGGAATACATAAGCGCCTCCGAGACCGAGAGCGCCGTGCTGGGCAACTTTGACCCGATAATTGCCGACAACATCGGCGAGATCGCGCCCGCCAATGATTTCTATGACTTTGACGCGAAGTACAACAGCAGCGACTCGGTGCTGACGATACCGGCCATAGTCGACAAAGCGGTTGAGGAAAAGCTCAAGGAGTACGCGCTCACGGCCTATAAGATCTGCGAGTGCAGAGGACTGTCGCGCGTTGACTTTTTTGTTGACAAACAAAACGGCAGGGTAATACTCAACGAGATCAACACCCTGCCCGGCTTCACGTCCATCAGCATGTATCCCAAGCTTTGGGAAGCGAGCGGCCTCAAAGGAACCGACCTTCTTGACAAACTGATCGAGCTTGCCGAGAACCGCCGCGGATAAGAAAAGGATTTTGATTATGGACAACAGACCAATTGGAATATTCGACTCGGGATTGGGCGGACTGACCTGCGTGCGCGAAGTTATGAACATAATGCCAAACGAGGACATTATATACTTCGGCGACACCGGACGTGTGCCCTACGGCACGCGGAGCTCCTCGACCATAGTAAAATACGTCAGGCAGGACATAAACTTTCTCAGGAGCTTTGACATAAAATTTATCATAATAGCCTGCGGAACCGCCAGCAGCGCGGCTCTGCCCCATATAACCACCGAGTATGACACCGATATAATCGGAGTTGTGGACGCGGCCTCAAAGCGCGCCGCGGAAGCGACAAAAAACGGGGTCATCGGAGTTTTGGGCACGCGCGGCACCGTGAACAGCGGCAAGTACGCCGAGAAGCTGAAAAAGCTGAACCCCGGATTCAAAGTGATCTCCACGGCCTGCCCCATGTTTGTGCCTGTGGTTGAAAACGGGTACGCCGACACCAAGATCGCGGAAATGCTGGCCGAGGAATATCTCGAAGACATAGTTAAATACGGCGCGGACACGATAATCTTAGGCTGCACCCACTATCCTCTGCTGAGAAAAACGATACAGAAAATTGCCGGAAGCTCCGTCACTCTGATCGACTCGGGCGCAGCGGCGGCCGACGACGCGAAATCCATTATGGAGACTCGGGGACTTCTGACAGACAAAGCCGCTAAGGGACGCGCCAAATACTATGTGAGCGACACGGTGCACGGCTTTGAGGAACTGGGCAGCCTGTTCCTGTCGAAAAAAATCGACGGAGAGGTCGCCAAGATCGACATCGAAAAATACTAAAAGGAGACTGCTATATGAAAGACAACGCGTTTATTACCATTCGCACCGCTCAGGAGATCGACGGCGAGGAAGAAACCATAGCTCTGGACACCAGAGGCAGATACGCCATACGTAACAACAAAATATACATAATATACGACGAGAGCGCCATGACCGGTTTTGAGGACACGACCACCACAATAAAGGTCAGCGACGCCGGAGTCAGCGTTTCGCGAAAGGGCAGGTTCTCGTCAAAGATGGATTACAGAAGCGGCGAAAAGAGCCTGTGCTTGGTGAACACACCCTACGGCCAGATCGGCGCCGCGGTAACGACCGAAAACATCGACTACAAATTCGGCAAGGACGGCGGCACTCTCAAAATGAACTACCTCCTGGACGCCGACAACCAAAATTTTATAAAAAACAACATGACGGTTAACGTAGAGATTAGCGATTAGCGAATAGTGAATACGCGGAAAAAAGTTATCGAAAACATAACATATATCCCCGCGTTCTTTCGTCTAATCACTATTAGCTAATTACTAATCACTATGTTCGTAGGGGCGGATATTATCCGCCCGCCTGCCTCATCCCGGGAGGAGGTGGATTTTCGCCAAAGGCGAAAAGACGGAGGTGGGAACATAGCAAACAGCAAACAGCAAAAACCGCAGAAAGGAAAAAATTCAGCATGAGCATTACCGACAAGATAAAACAGGAGATCACGGACAAAATAAAACAGGCGCTCACGGACGCCATGACTGACGGCGCGCTGGGCGCAGCGGATATCGAATCGCTGAGCGACCGCATAAAGCTCGAGGTCCCCAAAGACAAGAGCCACGGCGACTTCGCCTGCAGCGCGGCAATGGCGCTCGCAAGAGAA
This sequence comes from uncultured Monoglobus sp., assembly GCA_947585115.1. Classification (GTDB taxonomy): domain Bacteria; phylum Bacillota; class Clostridia; order Monoglobales; family Monoglobaceae; genus Monoglobus. Next base: position 23,171 of record CANPWW010000014.1, on the reverse strand, counting down.
TTCCGCTGCGCGCCCGCGAAAATTGCGGCCGAGATCACATCGAGGATAGACAAAGGCGCGAATATTGAAAAAATCGAGGTTGCAGGCGCGGGCTTTATCAATTTTTATTTAACGCCCGATTGGCTTTACGAAACAATGCGCGCCATTGAGGAACAGGGCGCGGATTACGGCAAGATCGACATCGGCAAGGGCAAAAAAGCCATGGTCGAGTTCGTCAGCGCCAATCCCACCGGTCCCATGCACATGGGCAACGCGAGAGGCGGCGCCCTAGGCGACTGCCTTGCCTCGGTCCTGGAGTACGCGGGATACGATGTTACCCGAGAGTTTTATATAAATGACGCGGGAAACCAGATCGACAAATTCGGCCGCTCTCTGAGCGCCAGATATATTCAACAGCTCCGCGGAGAGGACGCGGTCGAGTTTCCCGAGGACGGATACCAAGGCTCGGACATTATTGACCGCGCCAAAGAGTTTATCGAGATAAAAGGGGACAAGTATCTTGACGCCCCCGAGGAAGAACGGGCGCAGGCGCTGATCGACTATGCTCTTGAAAAAAACATAGCGGCGCTTAAAACAGATCTTGAGAAATACAGAATACACTACGACGTATGGTTCCGCGAGAGCGAGCTCCACAAGAGCGGAGCCGTGAAAGCGGCGATCGACCGCCTGAGCGAGCGCGGCTATACCTACGAGCAGGACGGCGCGCTGTGGCTCGACTGCGAGAAAATGGGTCTTGAAAAAAACGAGGTGCTTATCCGCCAAAACGGAATACCCACCTACTTCGCGGCGGACATCGCGTACCATATAAATAAATTGGAAACCCGCGGCTTTGACCGCGCGATAAACGTATGGGGCGCGGATCACCACGGCCATGTGGCGCGCATGAAGGAAGCGCTCAGCGCCGTGGGTATCGACTCAAATCGTCTTGACATCGTGCTGATGCAGCTTGTGCGCCTGACACGCGACGGCGAGGTTGTGCGCATGTCAAAGCGCACGGGCAAGGCGATAAGCCTGACCGACCTTCTTGACGAGGTAAGCATCGACGCGGCGCGTTTCTTCTTCAACATGCGCGGCGCGGGCAGCCATCTGGACTTTGATCTGGAGCTCGCCAAAGAGCAGAGCAACGACAATCCGGTGTTCTACGTGCAGTATGCGCACGCCAGGATATGCGGAATTTTAAGGATATTAAAAGAGGACGGCGTTGTTCCCAAAGCGTACGCCGAGATAAACCCGTCGCTCCTCACGCACGAAAGCGAGCTGTCGCTTCTCAAAAAGCTTGCGGACATGCCCGAGGAGATCAGGATATCGGCCGAGACTTTGGAGCCCGCGCGCATGACGCGCTACGCCACGGAGCTCGCCACCGAGTTCCATGGATTTTACAACAACTGCCGCGTCAACGTTGACGACGAAAAGCTGCGCGACGCCAGAGTTAAGCTGATCGACTGCGCGCGCAAGGTCATAGCCGGCGTGCTTAATATGTTAAAGATAGACGCACCGGCCCACATGTGACGTCGCAAATCCCTACGCTTGCTTGTTTTGGCGCAAGCGCCAAAAGCTACGCCCGCTTCGGGTTTGCTCCTCTTTCCCACAAAACGCACTCCGTTGGCGTTTTGCGGGAGCATTATAACTTGGTGAATGAACCGGCTTTACACAAAGGAGACAATATATGAAAAAAACAATATCAAAAATAATATTATGCGTTCTATTGATCTCGGCGGTTATCGCGCCACGGTGCGCGCACGCCGTTGAGCCCGAAAAGCTCATAACGGATGTTTCTATTCTAAACGCAAAGCTCTATCTTTCGGACTGGAATGACAACGAGGTCATACTGACTAAGGTCAGACCTATAAGAGCCGCCGACACAGTCGGCACCGAGGCATCAAAAGCCCTTGAATACACAGCTGTGCCCGCCTTTGACAGAAACGTCTGGGACGCCAGAGAGGGCGGCTCGGAGCTAGATCTTAAATCGCTGGCATGGTTCCTTGATATGGATGTTCGGGTCACGACGGTCAAGCTGGTCGACGGCACATACCGCGTTGAGCGTATACAGGTTATTGATAAATAATAAATGTTTCAACACATTTTGGGAGATGATTATTATGAATAATTTTAAAAAGATCCTCGCCTCCGCGCTGGCGGCAAGCTGTGTTTTTATGAGCTTCGGCGGCGCGGTATTCGCCGATGACGCGGCGCCCGCGGCCGCGCCGCAAGAATACAGCGGCGAGTTCATTTCGGAATATGTGAATGAGATCGTGGAGTATCTGGCGGTGTTCGCTAAGGACGGCGTAACCTCCGCCTCTCTCTACAAAGCGGGTCTGCTGGAAGCGCTGAAAGACGATCCCGAACTGTATGACAGAGTAATGACAGCGATACTCTCGTCAATTGACGATTACTCGGTGTTCTATCCCGGCTCCGAGGAAACCAACGAGTTTTTATCAGAGCTTGAGGGCACGATCGGCGGCATCGGCATAACGATGAACGAGGTCGGAGGCAAGCTGGTTGTGGGCTCGATATATAACGAGTCTCCCGCCGAAAAGGCCGGTATACTGCCCGGTGATATTCTCTACAGCGCGGACGGAACAAGTCTTTTCGGAGCCACGGTCGATGCGGCGCAGGCACTCATTCGCGGCGAGATCGGAACGCAGGTTGTTATCGGCGTTCTCCGCGGCGGCAGCGACTCGCCTCTTTACTTCACCATAACGCGCGAGGAGATCGCCGAAAAGCTCTCGGTTGCCCACACCGTTCTTGAAGGCGTCGACGACATTGACGGCTCGCCCCGCAAAGCCATGTATATAAGGATATACAGCTTTATGGACAATGCGGGCGCGCAGTTTGCCGAGGCTATGACCGACGCCGAAAAAGAGGGTATCACCGACATAATCGTCGATGTGCGCGACAACGGCGGCGGCTATCTGTCCGAGGCGGTCGCGATAGCCAATCACTTCTTGAAAGATGGCGACATAATCGTTTCCGAGGACCACAAGGCGGACATGTTTGACATAGTTTTCAAATCGGACAACAAATCCGAAAAAAAATACGATCTCGTGGTATTGGTTAACGAGAACAGCGCCAGTTCCTCCGAGGTCCTGGCGGCAGCGATACAGGACAACAAAGCTGGTATACTCATAGGAAATCGCACATACGGCAAGGGCACAGTCCAGTCGATCATGCCCCTCAAAGACGGCGAGGCGATGAAATTCACCGCCGCATACTACCTGACGCCGCTCGGCACCAATATTGACCAGATCGGCCTTGAGCCAGACTCGACCGTTGAAAACACATACATTCCGTTTGACCACAGCGGATTCAGCGATTTTGACTATGCCGCGGTTTATGAACAGGGCATGAGCGACCCGAATATCGCGAAGGCCAAAAAGATCTTGGCGGTGTGGAACAGATTTTTGGGCAACGCCGACGACCCGAGCTTCGGCCCCGACCTGGCGGACGCGATACAGCGGTTCCAGGCCATGCACGGCCTGTTTCCCTACGGAGTGCTTGATCTCACCACCCAGCGGGAGCTTTACAAAGCCCTCGTCGAGACGCAGGAGCTGGTCGATGAGCAGCTGAACGCGGCAATGCGCCACTACGGCATCACCCCAAACGAAAGCAAATAATTTTTAATATTCAAAAAGCGGTCCTCCCGATCGGGAGAGCCGCTGATTTTTTATGCAGATGTTTTATATTTTCTTGACTTCTATCGTGACTTTTTCGCCGTTGATGTTCCACTCTTTGCCGCTGTTTTCGGCCGATTCTATTTTGTCGGCCAGGGCCTGAGATTTTATTTCGGCACCGAACTTATCGAAGATCGCGGCGATCTTTTCGCTGCCGCTGTAGGCCACGCTGATACGATCCTGAACCTCAAAGCCGGAATCCTTGCGCATGTTCTGTATCTTGCTGAGTATCTCTCTGAGGAAGCCCTCGTCTATCAGCTCATCGTTTAAGTTGGTGTCGAGTATCACGGTGAAGCCGCCGTCGCTGTCGCTGACAAGGCCGTTCATCTGCTCGGTCTCAATCAGCACATCGTCCTTATAAACCTCAACGTCGGTGTCCTGTACCGTGAGGCGCAGGGGCTCGCCCGAATTGAGCACAGCCATGACCTCGGCGCCGTCCATCTTGGCGATCTCGTCGAATATGGGACGCATCAGCCGTCCGTACTTGGGACCCATAGTCCTCATCTGGGGCTTGAACTTGTAGGCGATAAACGCGCTCGCGTCCGCCACAAACTCAACCTCTTTGATATTGAGCTCATCCAAGATTATATAGATATAATCGGGGTTTATCTCGGTCTTTGACTGGATATAGAGCTTGGGCAGGGGCTGTCTGTTTTTGATGTTCGCCTCGTTGCGGCAGGCGCGGCCCAGTATAACCACCTTGCGCACCGCGTCCATGTCGGTCTCGATCTCGGGGAAGCTGAGCTCCTCGCGAATATTTGGATAGTCGCACAGGTGCACGCTCTCGGGCGCGTTCTTGTCGACCGACAGCACCAGATTTTGATATATCTGCTCGGTCATAAACGGAATGAACGGAGCGCAAACTTTCGAGAACTCGACCAGAACGGTGTAGAGCGTCATATAGGCGCTGATCTTGTCGTCGGTCAGCTCGCTCGCCCAGAAACGCTCGCGGCTCCTGCGCACGTACCAGTTGGACAGCTCGTCGGTAAACTCGGAGATCGCGCGGGTGGCCTCAACTATCTTGTAGTTAAACAGATTGTCGTCCACCTCTTTGATAACGCCGTTTAATTTTGACAATATCCACTTGTCCATAACCGACAGCTTTTCGGGGTCAAGCTCGTGCTTCGTGGGATCAAACTTGTCGATCTCGGCGTAGAGCACATAGAACGCGTATGTGTTCCAAAGAGTGCCCAGGAACTTGCGCTGGGATTCGGAAACGTTTCTCGCCGAAAATCTGTTGGGCAGCCACGGCGCGGAGTTTGAGTAGAAATACCAGCGAACCGCGTCGGCGCCCTGATCGTTGAGTATGTCCATGGGCGCGATGACGTTGCCCAGGTGCTTGCTCATCTTTTTGCCGTGCTCGTCCTGCACATGGCCCATAACTATAACGTTTTTATAGGGCGACTCGTCAAACAGCAGGGTCGAGATCGCCATCAGGGTATAGAACCAGCCTCTGGTCTGGTCGATAGCCTCGCTGATGAAGTCGGCGGGAAAATGCTTTTCGAACAGCTCCTTGTTCTCAAAGGGATAATGGAGCTGAGCGAAGGGCATCGAGCCCGAATCGAACCAGCAGTCGATAACCTCGGGAACGCGCTTCATCTCGCCGCCACACTCGGGGCAGCGGAGCTTTACCTCGTCGACATACGGCTTGTGCAGCTCGATGTCATCGGGGCAGTTTATTCCCATTTCCTTGAGCTCGGCTATCGAGCCGATAACGTGCCTGTGTCCGCATGAGCACTCCCAGATAGGCAGGGGCGTTCCCCAGTATCTCGAGCGGGAGAGACCCCAGTCGATTATGTTTTCGAGGAAATTTCCGAATCTGCCGTGCTTGATGTTGTCCGGCAGCCAGTTGACCGTCTCGTTGTTTTTGAGCAGATTGTCGCGCACGGCGGTCATCTTGATGAACCACGTGTCGCAGGCGTAGTAGAGCAGCGGCGTGTCGCATCTCCAGCAGAAGGGATAGCTGTGCTCAAACGGGATGACCGCGAACGCCTGACCTCTGTCCTTGAGGTCGCGGATGATCAGCTTGTCGGCGTCTTTTACGAACATGCCCGACCAGTCTCCGCAGCTGTCAACGAACTTGCCCTGCGTGTTTACAAGATTTATGAATGGCAGGTCGTAGTCCTTGCCTACGCGGTTGTCGTCCTCACCGAAGGCGGGCGCGATATGCACGATTCCGGTACCGTCCTCCATAGTAACATAGTTGTCGGCCACGATTCTGTAGGCGTCTCCCTCGGGCTTTTCAAAATCATAGAGCGGATCGTAGTGCATACCAACGAGATCGGTTCCGACATGCTTTTCAAGCACGGTGTACCCGCCGTCTACAACCTTTTCAAGCAGCGCCTCAGCGAGAATATATTTCTCGCTGCCCGTGTCGATCTTAACGTAAGTCTCATAGGGATTGACGCACAGCGCCACATTGGACGGCAGCGTCCAGGGCGTCGTCGTCCACGCGAGAATGTACTCGTTCTCGGGCGCGTCATTTATGTGGAACTTTGCAATGATCGAGTTTTCCTTAACGTCCTTGTAGCCCTGCGCCACCTCGTGGCTCGACAGCGCGGTGCCGCAGCGCGGGCAGTAGGGCATGATCTTGTGGCCCTTGTAGAGCAGACCTTTGTCCCATATCTGTCTGAGCGCCCACCATACCGACTCGATATAGTCGTTGTGGTAGGTCACGTACGGATTGTCCATATCGGCCCAGAAACCGACACGGTCGCTCATTTCCTCCCAGTCGCTCTGGTACACGAAAACGCTGTCCTTGCACTTTTTGATAAAGTCCTCAACGCCGTATTTTTCGATCTCGGGCTTGCCGCTGATACCGAGGCTCTTCTCGACCTCAAGCTCAACGGGCAGGCCGTGGGTGTCCCAGCCCGCCTTGCGCTCAACCAGATAGCCCTTCATGGTGCGGTACCTGGGGATCAGGTCCTTGATGGCGCGGGTCAGCACATGGCCTATATGGGGCTTGCCGTTGGCCGTGGGCGGTCCGTCAAAAAACGTATATATCTCCGCTCCCTCGCGGTTTTTTACACTCTTTTTAAATATATCGTTCTTTTTCCAAAAATCAACTACTTCTTTCTCTCTGTCAACAAAGGAAAGCTCGGTTGACACCTTACGATACATTTATATCCCTCCAATTCTTAATGTTAGTCTTTTATCTATTGCTGTTGTTTTGTGTTTATTTTTCGTTTGATTTGTGCTCAACATGGGTCAGAGCCTGATGTATTATGTCGACAACATGCTCGTCGTCCAGCGAGTAAAATATGTTCTTGCCCTCTCTGCGCGACTTCACGTGCCCCTCGAGCTTGAGCTGCTTGAGCTGGTGCGACACCGCCGAGCCCGAAGCCTCTAGGGAATCGGCTATGTCGGTCACGCACATCTCGCGTCCGTACAAGGCGTAGAGTATCTTGACCCGGGTCTCGTCGCCCAGAACTTTAAAGAACGACGTGACGCGCCGAATCAGATCGGGATCCATGATCTCGCATTTTCGAATATTCTCACTCATCTGACATCACCTTTTATTCCGCGGCGGGGTCATCATGCGCGATCCCCGCGAGATGCTCGTATATCGCCACCGCGTTGTTGTGGGCGGCCCGCTTGTCCGCCTTGCCCTCGTGGGCCGGGTACAGATCGCGGACCAGCAGATAATACTCTCCCGAAAGCCCCATCTTCTCCATAAGCGCGCCGTTTTCGTTCAGCGGGTACACCTGCGAGAAACACTCGCCATAGTCGTTGTCCATCAAAAAATCATAGTATTCCTTATCGACTATATATATGTCGTTGGTTCCGGAATTGAGCTCGCTCATCAGGCGCGTCTCGACCGCCACCGCCTCCTCGCTGCCGTCGTCGCGGCTGCCGGACATCGGAGTCACCGAGACCGATATATTTCCGTCCTGATTGACATCGTTGCAGTATTCGGTAAGCTCGGCCTGTATCTTGCCCGCGACCTCTTCGGGCACCGCGTCGCCGCTGTAAACCGCCACAAGGGAATCGTAGGACTGAACATTGGTGACCTCGTAGATCGTCAGCGCGATCGTGAGGATAACCAGGATCACTCCGGCAACTATCCATTTGTTGTAAAACCAGAAATTTATAAGCCGCTTTTTAAAAGGCAGCTGTTTTGTCATCTCTCTGGCCTCTCTGGCCTGACTGTCCATAAAAATCAACTCTTTTCCGATGATCAGCATTTAAATCGAAATCTTAAAGCCGCCCCGCGGCCGCAATAATTCCGATCATATATTATGCATACTTTTCTATTATACCATACCGAATTTTATTTTGCAATACGAATTTACCAAATTGTTCACAAATTTATAGCCCATCTGCGCCCGCGCCGTAATGAATTTTAAATACATCATGCAAACTCGATTCCGGTGTATTCTTTATTTTCCGGCTCTATTACCTTTCATTTATCTTCTCCCCTAACCCGGCTTGATTTTGCGTAACGTCTTGATCTAACGCGCTGTCTTGGTTTGTTCCGCTTAGACAGCGGCTTAAAATCCGGCGGTACTTCCGGAATCAGTATATCTATATTTTGCCTTAACCGCAATTCTGTCAGTATTTTTATATAATTTGAAAATTTTGAGTCTTCCCCATTTTCAATACGGAACACCGTACGGTCTGAAACTCCGCATTTGTCCGCAAGTTCGGCCTGCGTAATATCTAATGATATGCGGCACTGTTTGATTCGGGCGCCAATTTCTTTCAAAATATCCTGTTCATTTTCGTTTTTGGTTATTTTCATACTATCACCTGATTTCTTAATTTATCAAATTTGCATAATTATAATAGCATAAAGCGCTTAACTTGTCAATCATAACAAACCCCGATAATCCGCGGAGAATTATGTATATTTACAAAAGAATCCGCAAAGAGATTTGCCGAAATTGTCTTGACTGATTTTCACTCGTTCGATATAATTGTACTTAACATAATTTAATCATTGAAGAATGGTGGAAATAAAAATGAATTTACAAAATAATTTATTTTATTATGCTTCCGGCGAGCTTTCACAGGACGCGTTCATCTGCTGGCTGGCGTCATTCGCGCTGGAGAACGCGGAGAGAGACGCTGTTCTTAACGAATGCGCCGTTAAGCTGATTACGCTGTTCGTACCCGAACTGAAGGGGCGTCCGGTTACTCTTAAGAGCGTTGAGAGACAGGTAAAGCACATTGACGTTTTGCTTACGGCGGTTTCGGGCGATACTAAATACAAAATCATCGTGGAGGATAAGACGTACACAAGCGAGCATGACAATCAATTAAAAAAGTATTTGGAAACTCTGAAACGGGAATATCCCGAATGCGCCGCGCGCGGCGCGTATTATAAAACGTGGTTTCAGTCTGATATGTCGCAGGTCAGAGAGGCAGGATATCAAATAATCACAACGACGCAGATATTGGATTTAATGTCGCCGTTCGCGGACAGAACCGATAACAGGATTTTTCTGGATTACTATGAGCGATTATATTATTTGCATCAAAACGCGCGCCGCTATAAAACCCTTCCGATCGCTCAATGGGATGCTTCTCAGACATTTGCTTTTTATGATGATTTGCAAAACAGCGGCTTTGCCGAGGAAAGGGACGCGTCGATAGGATACGGCTATGTTCCGAATCCGAAAGGAGGCTTTGAAGGACTGTGGACGGGCAACTATAATAATTTGACAATTAAAGGCGTCAGATGCAATCTGTATCTGCAAATCGAATCGAGCCGGTATGTTGATGCGAACGGGCGCAAATTCCTTGTTTGTCTTAAACTCCAGCCGGATAGCTCATGTAAAGAGGCCCGCGACCGTAAAAACGTCCGCGACGCAGTTGTGAAGGACAATAACAAGTTATACCGCCTAACGGAGTTTAATTTTGAAAAACCCGGACGCCTTGCTTGCGGAAAGTATATGACGATAGGCATATACAAGGTATCCTGCGAAAACGCGGCGCAGCTTAAAGAAGCGCTGTCGGCTGCGTTCGAGAATTACCGCAGGCTTTGCGATTTCTTGAGAGAATAGAGAACGCGGACAACAGAAAAATCAGTCATGAAAGGGAAAACGCGTAACGATGCGGCGTTTCGTTTTCTTTCAAAATATTATGTCTTGACAAAGCACTATTAAAGTGTTATTATACAAATGAAAATAGAGATTGCAAGTGTTATTAACGCTAATCTATTGGGAAGCTCTGTAAGCGCTCCGGCTTTTTCTGCAAGCTTTTTTGTTCGATTTTTCTTTTTTTGATTATTACTCATAATATGTCTTTACCTCCTTCCAAACAATTTGGTGTAAAAATGGGAAAATTAGGACAACATTATAATACAATCGGATAAAAAAATAAACTCACAAGACATCTTCTCATGAGTTTATTTTAGTATTCAATTATTTATTAATTTGTTTAAATGAAAAGTCTCTTTGTTTGGTCGTAAGTCGGTCGTAAGTTCTGGCTTGTAACCTACCGCAAAGCCCGATTTTACGCCACTTTTTACTCCATAGGTTTCATTGTGGGGAACAATAGGACGTCGCGGATGGAGCTGCTGTCGGTGAGGAGCATTACCAGACGGTCGACGCCTATGCCGAGGCCGCCTGTGGGCGGCAGACCGTATTCAAGGGCGTTGACGTAGTCCTCGTCCATCATGTTGGCCTCGTCGTCGCCGGCCTCGCGCTTTTCGACCTGCTTTATGAACCTTTCTTTCTGGTCTATCGGGTCGTTGAGCTCCGAGAACGCGTTGCCGAACTCGCGGCGGGTGATGAACACCTCGAACCTTTCGGTGAAGTCGGGGTTGTCGGCGTAGCGCTTCGCCAGCGGAGAGATCTCCACCGGATACTCATATATAAACGTGGGCTGGACAAGCTGATCCTCCACTTTTTCCTCAAACACATAGCTGATTACTTCGCCCTTTGACATCTTGGGCGCGTCGTCGTCGAACTCAACTCCGGCGGCTTTCGCCATATCTATGGCTTCCTCGGCCGTCGCGGCCCCGCGCATGTCGATGCCGACGTATTTCTTTATCGCGTCAAGCATGGTGAGCCGCTCCCACTTTCCGCCCAGGTCGATCTCCTCTCCCTGATAGGTGAGCTTGGTGGTTCCCAGCGCCTTTTCGGCCACATATTTAAACAGATCCTCGGTGAGGTCCATCATGTCCTCATAGTCGGCGTAGGCCTCGTATACCTCCACCGATGTGAACTCCGGATTGTGCTTAACGTCCATGCCCTCGTTCCTGAACAGGCGTCCCATCTCGTAGACCTTTTCAAAGCCGCCCACGATAAGGCGCTTTAAGTAGAGCTCGGGCGCTATGCGCATATACATGTCTATATCAAGCGTGTTGTGGTGGGTGATAAACGGCCTTGCCGCCGCGCCGCCCGGGATCGTGTTGAGTATGGGCGTCTCGACCTCCATAAAGCCGCGCTCGTCGAGAAAGCTTCTGATCGCGCGGATGATGACCGAGCGCAGCTCGAACGTTCTGCGCACCTCGTCGTTCATGATAAGATCGACATAGCGCTGCCTGTATCTCAGGTCGGTGTTCGTCATGCCATGGAACTTCTCGGGCAGAGGGCGCAGGGATTTGGACAGCAGCTTAATGCTTGACGCGCGGACGGTTATCTCGCCCATTTTGGTCTTGAAAACCTCTCCGGTCACGCCGACTATATCGCCTATGTCGTATTTCTTATATATCTTGTACTCGTCGTCGCCAAGCTCGTCCCTCTTTACGCAGAGCTGTATCCTTCCGCTTCTGTCCGACAGATCGGCGAATGACATTTTGCCCATAACGCGCTTTGCCATCAACCTGCCGGCTATCGTGACGATCTTTCCCTCGTATGCCTCATAGTCGGCCTTTATGTCGCCGGCCATGTCCTTGCGGTCAAAGGACGTCGCCTCAAACGGGTCGCGTCCGCTCTCTCTGAGAACGCCGAGCTTGTCCCTCCGTATTCTCAGAACCTCGTTAAGTTCCTTTTCTGTCTGCCTGTTATTTTCGCTCATTTTTTCCTCCGTATATTAAATTTTAGGAAATTCCCAGAATTTTGTACTGAATTATTCCCGCGGGCGCTTCAACGTCGATAGTCTCGCCCGTGCTTCTTCCCAGCAGAGCCGCGCCCAAAGGCGACTCGTCCGACAGCTTGCCCTTGTCGGGATCAGCCTCGGTGGAGCCCACGATCTTGTACGTCACTTCCTCGTCAAACTCGACGTCTAAAAGCTTTACCTTTGCGCCGATCTCCACGATCGAGGTATCGCGGTCCTCTTCGCTGATAACGACCGCGTTTTTGAGCATGTTTTCAAGAGACACGATGCGCGCCTCTACCTGAGCCTGCTCGTTCTTGGCCTCGTCATATTCCGAGTTCTCGGAAAGGTCTCCGAATCCCAGAGCCACCTTTATCTTCTCCGAAACCTCTTTGCGTTTTTTGGTTTTTAAATATTCAAGTTCTTCCTCAAGCTGCTTTAAACCATCTTCAGTTAACTTAACCTGTTTCTTTTCCATTCTTAGTTACCTCCGATATTTTAAAAATTATATACAAATATAAACTTATAGTTAACTTGTAAATTATACTCTAATATCAAGCAATTGTCAACACCAATTTCAGCCGCGGACCAATTCTCCGCTCTCATCGGTGCCGATTATGCAAAGGTCGCGGCCGAGACGCAGCGCGCCGGCGCCGATATCGGCAGTCAAGGTTTGGCGGCACCGCGCGAAATCTTTTGAACCGTGCAACATTATCGGCAGGCCGAATCTGCTGTAAATTCCGTCCGCAATATCCTCGGCGTCCGGATCGTCGGTATAAACCGCGACTCGTCTGAATCTCGGGCAGATATAGTCCATAAGGCTCTCCGCGCCCGCAAGACCGTTTGGCAGCGCTATCCCAATGCCCGCGCTGTCCGCGGAGATCCCCGCGGCGCTCAGCGCGAACTCTATCGCGTCCGGAAAACTCAGCTGATCAAGCGGCTTTATCGGCGGCGCTTTTGTCTCTATCGGTATAGGCTCAGCCGCGCGATTATTCCTTTTCTTAAACAACCGCCGAACAACGGCTTTTATCTTTTGCGGGATCTTTGAAAAAATCATAAAATCCGCGTCCTTTTTGCTTATTTGTTATTTAAATAATTCACCGCGGCCGACAGCTGCTTATCCTCCGCGAGGGACAGCTCGCTCAGTCGGGCGTATTTGCTCAGCTCCATGGGTATATTTTCGTCGGGCTCGATGCCGATCTCATGGATGCAGGTGCCGCTCGGGGTGTAGTATCTGGCGATCGTTACCGACACTATTCCGTCTATGCCCTCGAATACCTCCTGCACTATGCCCTTGCCGTAGGACTTTTCGCCGATGACATGCGCGAGCCCGTGGTCCTTGAGCGCTCCGGTCAATATCTCGCTTGACGACGCGGAGCCCTGATTTATCAGCACGACCAGCGGCAAATAATACTGACTGCCCTTTGACGTGTAGCTCTCCTTTTCGCCGCGCTTGTCGAGAGTGTACACGATCTCATCTCCGGACTTCACGAAGTTTGAGGCCACGTCCACCGCCGCGTCCACATAGCCGCCCGGATTGTTGCGCAGATCCAGAACCAGATTCTTCGCGCCATTGTCGGTTAGTTCCACCAGTTGATCGCGAAACTCCGTTCCGGTGCTCTCGGTAAACTGCGAGATCGCGATATATCCGGTGTGGGTGCCGTCTATCATTTTTGACTCAACGGTCGTCACGTCTATGTGCCTGCGCTCAAGTGTCAGGGTCACGGTCTCTCCGCTGTCGGCCTTGAGCACCGTCACATCGACGGTTGTTCCCGACTGTCCCTTCATGTTTTTGACAGCCTCGTTCATCTGCTCTCCGGTATAGCTGACGCCCGCCACAGCCAGGATCTTGTCTCCGCTGACTATGCCTGCCTCCTCGGCGGGAGTGTTGGCGATCGCCGAAACGACCGTTATTGTGTTGTCCTCGGTATTGTTTTCGATATATACGCCGATACCGTCAAAGCTGCCGCTGATGTCCTCCATGTAGGCGTCGGCCTCCTCGCCGTATATAAAGTCGGTATACGGGTCGCCCGTGCCCTCCGCGAATCCGGATATGGCACTGTTCACGTAGTCCTCAACCGGCACGTCGGTATAATATCTATCCTCGATCGCGTCGGTCAGAATATTGAATTTCAGGAAACTTAAAAAATGCGTGAACCCGAACGGATTCACAATCCCTATCGTGGTGACCGATGTTACGACTATCAGCAAAACGGCCAGTAGTATCAGCGTTTTCTTTTTAATATACATATTCGTATCCTCCGGGAATTATACTTTTTAGATCGGCAGACCCCGACTCACATAAAAAACATGGCGGAAAGGCCCGCGCATATTCCCAAAAAGAATACGGCCGCGATTACGATCGCTGTAATTTTCACTGCTTTTCTGTTCATTCAGATCTCCTCACTGCGCAAAATCACGGGGCGGACAGGCAAAACACAGCCGCCTCAGCCGCCCCGAATAATCATATTTGAGTTAAAACAAATTTATACCCTTATTTTTCTTATATTTTTACAGTCTTGTGGGCTGCGACGAGAGGTATTTGTTTACCATCATGGCAACCTTAAATATTATCGCGTCGTCAAACTCTCTGAGATCGAGACCCGTGAGCTTCTTGATCTTGTCAAGCCTGTAGACCAGCGTGTTTCTGTGGACAAACAGCTTTCTCGATGTCTCGGAAACATTCAGGTTGTTCTCAAAGAACTTCTGGATGGTGTATATCGTTTCGCTGTCAAGCACGTTGATCGACTCTTTTTTGAAAACCTCGTTGAGGAACAGCTCGCAAAGCGTGGTGGGCAGCTGATAGATCAAACGACCTATACCCAGATTGTCATAACTTATGATGTCCTTCTCGGTATCAAATACCTTGCCGACCTCAAGCGCGATACGGGACTCTCTGTAACACTGAGACAGATCCTGTATCTTCTCGGCCAGAGTGGAAACTCCGATAAGCGGCGTTATCATGGCCTCGGCGCCCAGCGTGTCGAATATGCTCTGAGCCACATTCAGCACCTCCGCCTTTGAAGGCTCGGTGCGGAATTCCTTGACAACAACCGCGTCCTTCTCGTCTATGCGGATAACATAGTCGTTGGCTTTATCCGGGAACATATTGTTGAGTATGTCGAGATAACCCTGATCGGTCTCCTCGGAAACGCGGATCAGATACACTACCCTGAACCCGTCAACGCTGATATGCAGATCCTTTGTGCGGTACAGTATGTCGCCGGGCAGCACGTTATCAACGATGATATTCTTGATAAAGCTTGACTTGTCATACTTCTCGTCATAATACTGCTTGATCGTGAGGAAATTCACCGCGAGGAACGAGCAGGCGTTTCTCGCCACATCGTCGTCGCCCTCGCAGAACACGATATACTCGCACTTGCTGAACGTCTCTATCTTTTTGTAGCACGCGCCGGCTACCGTCTTAACCTCTCCGGTGGCCGAAAACACGGTGAAAATATTGTCGACCGTGTTGCCTATTTTGTCCTCATCGCTGCACGCGATGATCGTGTCGCTGTCGTCGATAACTCCCAAGGTCCTCTGGACCTCTCTTTTTAGCTGCACAAGCGTGTTCTGAAATACTCTGCCTTGCACAAACAACACCCCCTGAACATGAAATTTTCTGTCATTAATCTAATCATATTATATCTTAAACAAAATAAAAAATCAACAATTTTTGTAAATTTTTTATAAAATTGTCACATTAAATTCTGTTATTCTTCCGATTTAATTCATTATTCTTCCGAAAGCGTTTCCCATTCGGCATAGTATTCTTCCAAGTTTTCGTTCGTATTTCGAAGTTCGTCGGTCAAAGCGTTCATCTGTTCGTAGTCCGAGAATACTTCGGGCTTTGTCATATCCGCCTCGATCTCGGATATGCGCTCCTCCGCCTCCGCTATCAGGTTTTCAAGCTCCGAAACGCGCTGCTTGCGCTGCGCCTCGGCTCTGCGCTGTTCCTTTGAGCGGTGTCCGCCCTGAGGTTTCGGCGCGAGCTTTACGGCCCCGCGGGGTTTTTCCTCGGCCGCCTTCTTTTCGAGGAATGCGCGGCGCTGTTTGTAATACTCAAAATTGCCGTCATACACGGTAAAGCCGTCCTTTGTCATCTCGACGATCTTATCGGGAACGCGGTTCAGCAAATATCTGTCGTGGGACACGAAAAGCAACGTGCCATGATAGTCGCACAGCGCCTGCTCCAGCACCTCTTTCGAGGGCAGATCAAGGTGGTTGGTAGGCTCGTCAAGCAATATCACATTGGATTTTTCGAGCATGATAATGCAGAACGCGAGCTTGGCCCGCTCGCCGCCGCTTATGACCCGAACCGGCTTATACACGTCGTCCTTTGTCAGTCTGACGCTGCCAAGCACGCCGCGTATTCTCGCCTCGGGTATGCGCGGAAATCTGTCCCACAGCTCGTCAATGGCGAGCTTGTCGGGGTCGAGATTCAAATTTTCCTGCTCGTAGTAGCTGACCGTGGTGTTGCGTCCCCAAACGACATCGCCCTTTTCGTGTGGAATGATCCCCAGCGCGGTCTTTAAAAACGAGGACTTGCCGATCCCGTTGTCGCCGATTATCGCGATCTTTTCGCCGCGCTTTAACGCGAAGTCTATGTTTTCGCACAGCGTTTCGGGCGGTTCGCCAACCGACACATCAAGATCCGAGACGGTCAGCACGTCCTTAAACGGCTCCTTGGTTATATCAAATTTGAGCTTTATCGGTTTTATCTCGGCGTCGGGCTTTTCGATTATTTCCATGTTCTCAAGGGCTTTTACGCGGGCTTTTGCCGAGGCCGAGGTTGAGGCGCGGGTTATATTCTTTTCAACGTATGTCCGCATCTTTTCGATCTCAAGCTGCTGCGCCTCGTATTCCTTTTGCCACAGCGCTATCCGCTGCGCCCGAAGTTCGGTGTATTTTGAGTAGTTGCCCTTGTATGAATACAGCTTGCGCCGCTCCAGCTCGAACATGCCCTCAACGGTCACATCCAGAAAATATCTGTCATGGCTGACGATCAGCAGCGCGCCCTTATAGTCGTTCACCAGATAATTTTCAAGCCATTCAAGAGTCCTGAAATCCAGGTGGTTGGTCGGCTCGTCCAGTATCAGCAGCTTCGGCTCCCGAAGGAGCAGCGCGGCTATGGCGAGCCTTGTCTTTTCGCCGCCCGAAAGAGTGGCGATCTCGGTGTCGGAATCCTTGTCGGAAAAGCCCATGCCGTTTAAAACGGTCTTGATCTTTACGTCAATATTATATCCGTCGCGGCTCTCAAAGTACGCCTGCTTTTGGGAATACTCGCTCATCAGGCTGCGATACTCGCTTGTGTCGTGCGCGGTTATTCCCTGCATCTTTTCCTCAAGGCGGCGCATATCGTCCTCAAGCTTAAGAATATCCGAAAACACGTTCCGCATCTCGCGGATTATGGTGGAGCCGCGGTCGAGACCGCTGTTTTGTTTCAGGTAGCCGACCGTCAACCCCGGCGCCTTGTAAAGCTCGCCCGAATCGTATGCAAGTTCGCCCATGATTATCGAAAGCAGGGTGGATTTTCCCGCTCCGTTAACGCCAATAAGACCATAGCGGCCTCCGTCCTCTATGGTCAAATTGATATCTTTCAGTATTTCGTTTTCGCCGAAGCTTTTGTTAAGATTCGAGATCGAGATCAGCATTGCTTATACTCATATCCCGCCTTTAAAAGCTCGATATTCTTTTCGGCGAGGCCGGCTCTCTTTGCCGGGGTATGCTCGCGCACGCTGCGGTACAGGTCCTCGATGTTATACATATCCTCTCTCGCCTTCATGTAAGCGCCCGCCATTACCATGTTGCCGAGCGTTCCGGCGCCGGCGCTCTCGGCGATCTGCATCGCCGGAATATAAACAACGGTCACATCGTCTCTCTCGACCTTTGTGTCGATCAGCGAGCTGTCGAGAACGATCACGCCTCCGGGCTTCACCGCGTCGACAAACTTTTCAAGCGAAGGCTTGTTCATAACTATCAGCGCGTCGGGACGCTGGATGACCGGCGAGCCTATCTGCGTGTCGGCGATTATAACGCTGCAGTTGCAGGTTCCGCCGCGCATCTCGGGGCCGTAGGACGGGAGCCATGACAACTCCTTGCCCGTGTCCATGCCCATATATGCCAATATTTTGCCGGCGAACAGCACTCCCTGGCCGCCGAATCCCGCGATCACTATCTGCTCATACATTATCTGACACCTCCGGTTTCGGTACAGTCTTTATAAACGCCCAAAGGGAATTCGGGCATCATTTCGGTGCGGATGCGCTCCAGCGCCTCGACCGGAGACATTCCCCAGTTTGTGGGGCAGCTCGAGAGCACCTCCACCAGCGAGAAGCCCTTGCCCGCCATCTGGCACTCGAAGGCCTTGCGGATAGCCGCCTTGGTCTTTCTGATATTCGGCACGCTGTCAACCGACACGCGCTCCACATAGCAGGCGCCCTTTAAGGTCGACACCATTTCGGAAACGTGTATCGGATATCCCTGGTTCTCCACCTTTCTGCCGAAGGGTGTGGTCTGGGTCACCTGATCTATCAGCGAGGTGGGCGCCATCTGGCCGCCCGTCATGCCGTAAATCGTGTTGTTTACAAAGATTATGCTTATATTTTCGGCTCTGGCCGCCGAATGTATCGTCTCGGCTGTGCCGATCGCCGCCAAGTCGCCGTCGCCCTGATAGGTGAACACCAGTTTGTCGGGATGCACCCGCTTGATTCCCGTGGCGACAGCCGGGGCTCTGCCGTGAGCCGCCTCCTGCATATCGAATTCAAAGAAATTATACGCCGTGACGCTGCATCCCACGGGACACACGCCGATCGTGCTGCCCTCAAGACCCATCTCGTCCACGACCTCGGCCACCAGACGGTTTATTACGCCGTGGGTGCAGCCGGGGCAGTATGACAAAACAAAGTCGCTGAGGGAATGAGGTCTTTCAAATATTTTTTCCATTTATTTATTCATCTCCTTAATAATTCATCCCCGACTACGAGTTTTTAAGACATTTTTCGATTTCCGCGACGATCGCGTCCTGCTCGGGCACCATGCCGCCGGTCCTGCCGTAGAAATAAACGGGCTTTTTGCCGTTTACCGAGAGGCGCACGTCCTCTACCATCTGGCCCATGCTCATCTCAACGCTGAGGAAGCACTTGGCCGTTTCGGCGCGCTTCGCGAATACCTTTTCGGGGAACGGCCACAGGGTTATCGGACGTATAAGTCCCGCCTTTATGCCCTTGGCTCTCGCCGCCTCGACCGCCGACATCGCCACTCTGGCGATCGTTCCGTAGGCCGCGATTATAACGTCTGCGTCCTCGGTTTGGATCTCCTCGTATAGCGCCTCGGTCGCCCTTATTTTGTCGTATCTTTTTTCACGCTCTATGCACAAATTCTCAAGCTCCTCGGGTGTGAGGTAGAGGGAGTTGATTATGTTCTTTTTGCGCTTCATGCCCGTGCCGGTGGTCGCCCAGGGCTTTTCGGGAAGAGTCGCGGGATCGATCGGGTCTTTGAACTCGACGGGCTCCATCATCTGACCCAGCATGCCGTCACCCATTATCATCGCGGGCATTCTGTACTCGTCCGCCTTATCAAAGGCGCGGGATGTCATATCGGCCAGCTCCTGCACCGACGAGGGCGCGAACACCAGCAGATGATAGTCGCCGTGGCCGCCGCCCTTTGTGGCCTGAAAATAGTCGGACTGCGCCGGCTGGATACCGCCGAGGCCGGGGCCTCCGCGCACAATGTTTACCACGAGACAGGGCAGATCGGCGCCCGCTATGTATGAGATACCCTCCTGCTTGAGGCTGATTCCGGGGCTTGAGGACGAGGTCATAACTCTCGCACCGGCTCCCGCGGCGCCGTATACCATGTTTATCGCGGCGACCTCGCTCTCAGCCTGGAGGAAGGTCCCGCCGTTTTTCTGCATCTTTTTCGCCATATAGGCGGCAAGCTCGGTCTGGGGAGTTATCGGATAGCCGAAGAAAAATCTGCATCCGCAGCGCATTGCCGCCTCCGCCAAGGCCTCATTGCCTTTCATCAATACTTTTGCCATTTTTTGCTTGCTCCTTTCAAAGCCTTATATACTCTACTTCTCTATCGTTATAACACAGTCCGGGCATATGGTGGCGCAGAACGCGCAGCCTATACACTTGTCCGGCTCGGTTATTTTGGCGGGGCGGTAGCCCTTGTCGTTAAGGGTCTCGGTGTCCGTCACAATTATTTTCTTGGGACAGACCGACGTGCACAGACCGCAGCCCTTGCACCGCTCCTTGTTTATCGTAACCTTTGCCATTTATTCTCCTTCTTTCCGTTTAGATTTGGTT
The DNA here is from genome assembly GCA_947585115.1 of uncultured Monoglobus sp. Lineage (GTDB taxonomy): Bacteria > Bacillota > Clostridia > Monoglobales > Monoglobaceae > Monoglobus. Next base: position 3,202 of record CANPWW010000014.1, on the reverse strand, counting down.
TTTATTTGCTGAATCCCGGACCCACAAACAGGTCTATCGTGAATACTTGACTGTTTAATTTCGGAAGTTCTCCTATTTTTTCAATGGTACCGCGGCTCACGCAGGTGCAGACAAGCGGCAGCCCGACTTTTTTTGAAAATTCCTCTGCCAGCTTCTCGCCGCGTATGATAACGCCCTCGTCGGTATATCCCATAAGATGCGTGTTGTTAACTACACCTGTAAACTCAAGACGCGACGCGCCGAGGATATCCGAAAATATCTCAAAGGCTCCGTCAACGTCCTGCGTCAGCATGCGGCGCTCGTTGAGCACGAAAAACATGTCGTAGTCCTCGCGCGCAAAATGTTCGCGGTATACTCCAAGCGGCACAGCGCCGTCATCGTCCCCGCCAGCGTCGAAAATGATATACTTTGACTTGTCGTCAAAAGCACGCATTATCTCGGGCGGCAGCGTGGGCGTCTCGATATTCGAGTTGGCAAAGCCGGGCGCTATGACCTCAATGCCGCGGCTTTTTAAATACTCCTCCGCGTCCTTTGTGCGGTAGTAGGGATTCACGATATCAAAGTCTATCATCAGCACGTCTTTGCCCGCCTCGCGGAGCTTTAACGCGTAGTTCAGCGCGAACTCGGTCTTGCCGCTGCCGAAGTGGCCCGTTACTATCGTTATTCTTTTTAGTCCGTCAAGCATGCTCATATCGGTTCTCCCGTGTCGTTTTGATCTTTCGGGTCATCCGCGCGGCTCTTTATTTCGGTCACCGTGAATGCCGACTGCACGTTTCTGAAAAACAGCTTCACTATCAAAAAGCCTATCAGAAGAGCCGCCGCCGCGCCTATAAGCGCCATAAAGTCGCGCCGCGTCAGTATGAAACCGAGCACCGCGCCGACGACCAGCAGCACCGCCATCAGGCCGTAGCCTATCGCAGCGTACCGCAGCACTTTTTTGGTGTCCTCATACAGCGTCACCACGTCGCCCTTTCTGAGGCCCAAGCCCCCGCCGTCCACGGCGTCGACTATGACAGCGCTCGATGGGCAGCCCTTGCAGCTGACGCAGTTGCCGCCGCACGCCGACTCGCGGTCGACCCTGACTTTTATGCCCTCCGCTCCCGCGGAAACCACATAACCCGTTTGCTCCATAGGTATATTTCACCTCGTAAATTCGGATTTATTCACAATTGATTATTATAATATATTTTTCGATTTATGTCAATAGAAAGTGCGCCGCGCGCGTAAATTTTATTTGGAAATTTGGTCGCCGAATATTGCCGCCGGCGTCTCGCCCGAAATTATGGTCTCGGCTATCGGAATCTCGGTCACTATGTCATCTCCGCTCTTGCGGACCGGCAGATTGACGCCCATTTCGGCTGTGATCTTCACGCAGATAAAGTGCCGCGTCTGGTTGATGCCCGCCGACTCGAATTTGTCCTCAAAGTCGATTTGTATGTTCTCGTCGGTCAGAACCTTGATTTTTATCGGGAACCCGAGTGCGGAATAAAACGAGTCCGAAAACATAGACATAAACGGAACATACACATCCACGCTGTTGATCTTGTCTATCCTGCTCTGCACGTCTTTGGCGAGGCTTGACTTGAATTGATTCAATTCCGCGTAGTTGACCGATATGCTTTTTATGTTGCCGCCGCTGTCCGCGGCTTTGTTTATAAGCTCGCCGTAATCGGCGCCGCCATTGGCCGAGGCCTCGGCAACCGCGTCGCTGCACTCGCGGAGCACAATGCTGTTTAAATTCGACAGCGCCATATCGGTCAGCAGCGGATAAAGCCGGTTTTCGATATTCGCCCACAAAAAGCACGCCGCGCCCAGCGCAAGCAAAACAAAAGCGGATATCTTGAGCCGCCGGCCTATTTTCTTCAGATCCCGGGGCGGACGGCTTTTATGTATCGGGCGTCCTTTCCTGCCTCCGAACCTCCACTTGAATCTCCTCAGCCGTTTTTTCATAATAATCACCCGATATATAATACGCGGTTTCAACAGTTTTGTTAAAATGTCGCCTGACGCGCGACAGATTTTTTGAAAAATCTGCTATAATGTATAACTGTAAAAGCTTTTGGTGAGTTTTTACATAATAAGGACGGAGCCGCTTCCGCTTTGCCGGCTCCGTCCTTTCTTGACATATTTATCCCGCGGTGATATAATTTTACGCGTGCATTTTATAATAATTGTAAATTAAACGAATGGAGGCGCGGACATGAAAGACAAAAAGGCTTTATCCGCCGCGATGATCCTGGCGGCCGCGACGGGCTGGGGTCTTATCGGCGTGTTTTCGCGGCCGCTTGACGCGCGCGGACTTAGCCCGATACAGATAACGTTTACCAGAAGTCTGATCACCGCAGCGCTTATGGGGCTGTTTCTTTTGATAAAAGACCGCTCGCTGCTCAAAGTTCGCATCCGCGACTTTTGGATGTTTTTGGGCAGCGGCCTTTTGAGCATAGTGTTTTTTAACGTGTGCTATTTTCTGACGATCGAGCGCACGACCCTTGCCGCGGCGTCGGTGCTGCTCTATACCGCGCCGTGTTTTGTCATGCTGATGTCCGTCGTTTTTTTCGGGGAGAAGATAACAGCGCAAAAGATAATCGCGCTGGTTCCCGCCTTCGCGGGCAGCGCGTTGGCAAGCGGATTCGCCGGCGGCCGGATCGGCGCTTTCGCGCTTATGACAGGAATAGGATCGGGTTTCGGCTACGCCCTATACAGCATATTCGGCAAGGCCGCGCTTCGCAAATATTCTCAGTTTACTATCATATTTTATACCTTCGCCGTGGCCTCGCTGGGGCTGCTGCCTTTTTCGGGACTGCCCCATATCGTCTCGGTTATCGCGGACGGAGGCGCGCCCGCCGCGCTGGGTCTTGGCGTGTTTTCAACGTTTTTGCCGTTTGTTCTGTATACCGGAGGCCTCGCCAATATCGACGCGGGCAAGGCGTCGGTGCTGGCGTTCGCGGAGCCTATGGTCGCCGCCCTGGCCGGCATCATTATTTTTCACGAATCCTTGACAATAAAAAACGCGGCGGGAATCATATTGATCTTCGCCGCGATAGTGCTGCTCAATACCAACGTAGGGACTATGGAATAGGGACTAGCGACTAGTTCCCCCCCCCTCAGTCTGCGGACAAGCCGCAGGAAAGTTGTATAATAAAAGTGGACACGCAAAAAAGAGAATGATATAATTAAATCAAGGAGCGTGTTAAAATGAGAA
>CANPWW010000013.1 GCA_947585115.1 uncultured Monoglobus sp. | reverse complement strand
ATATTGTTGACGCCCGCTCCGGCTCTGGCGACCGCCTTGAGGCTGTCGGGCAGCTCCATGTCGTGCATCTTAAAGCTTCTCAAAATAATTCCGTCGGGATTTTGGCACTCGTCCGAGACCTCATACTTGTCGCTCTTCAGCACGCCAAGACCCTTTTTGGAAATCTTGTTAAGTGTTCTGATCTTATACATTATGAATTCTCCTTCTCAAACTTAGTCATAAAGTCAACCAGCGCCTTGACGCCCTCAACGGGCATCGCGTTGTAGATGCTGGCTCTCATTCCGCCGACCGTTCTGTGGCCCTTGAGGTTCACAAAGCCCTGAGCCTTGGACTCGGCCACAAACTTGGCGTTGAGCTCGTCGCTGTCGGTCACGAACGGAACATTCATCAGCGAGCGGTCCTTGGGAACGACCGTACCCTTGAACATCTTTGAGTTGTCAAGGAAGTCATAGAGGATCTTCGCCTTCTCCACGTTGGTCTCGTGCATAACCTTTACACCGCCCATGTTCTTGATCCATTCGAACACAAGGCCGCAGATGTATATGCCGTATGTCGGGGGCGTGTTGAACATCGAGCCGTTGTCGGCGTGGGTCCGGTAATTCAGCATCGTGGGCGTTATGTCAAGCGCGTTTCCTATCAGATCGTCGCGCACGACCACGACCGTGACGCCCGCGGGTCCCATGTTCTTCTGAGCGCCGGCGTACACCAGACCGAACTTTGTGAAGTCTACCTCCTCGGAGAGGATGCAGGACGACATGTCGGTAACGACCGTTCTGTCGCCGAAGTCGGGCATGGTGTTGTAGTGCGTGCCGTAGATCGTGTTGTTATATGTGATATGAACGTAGTCGGCGCCGTCGGTAAGCATGCTCTTGTCGACCTCGGGCAGATACGAGAACGTCTTGTCAGCGCTCGACGCGATCTCCTTGGCGTCGATATAGCGCTTCGCCTCGGCGAGGGCCTTTTTTGCCCACTGGCCCGTTGTGACATAGTCGGCCTTTTTCGACTTTCCGCCCAGGTTCATGGGGACCATGGCGAACTGGGTCGAGGCTCCGCCCTGCAAAAACAGCACCTTGTAGTTGTCGGGCACGTTCATGATCTCGCGGAATGTGGCCTCCGCCTTGTCGATGATCGCCTGATACTCGGGGCTCCTGTGGCTCATCTCCATAACGGACTGGCCGCTGCCGCCCATGTCGAGCATCTCCTCCTGCGCCTTCTTGAGTACCTCAACGGGAAGCATTGACGGACCCGCCGAGAAATTGAATACTCTGCTCATAAATTATCTCCTCCAATAGTGTAAAAATTTAATGTGTTTCTTTAAAATACCAACTTAAATATTATATCTCTAAATGCAAAAATCGTCAACCCGAATTTGTAAAAACTTTAACAAATATACCCGCTCGAAACCCCCGTGGATTGTTGAAAGTTAAAAGCGCAAAAAATAACCCGCCGGTATTTCGGCGGGATGATTTACACGTTGAACCATTCGGAGATCACCTTTATAACTCCGTTTTCCTCGTTTGACGGGGCTATATGCTTGGCGGCCATGCGCAGCTGCTCGTGGCCGTTGGCCATCGCGAAGCTCTCGCCGCACTCATGGAGCATCTCAAGGTCGTTCAGGTAGTCGCCGAAGCACATGCACTCGTCCTTCTCGTATCCGCAGACCTCCTGTATCTTTTTCACGGCCGAGCCTTTGGAGACGCCGGTTTTCATCACGTCCACCCAGTTCGCGCCCGAGACTATGACCTGCGCCTTCTCGTATTCGGGCAGCTTTTTGAAAATATCGTCAAACGCGTTTCCGTATGTAAATATGGCGATCTTGAGTATGTTTTTCGTCTCGCAGTAGTCTATCAGATCGGGCACGGTGTCAAGGCGCCTGTAATACTTTTTGACCTCGCTGATACCCTGGCCGCTCCGCTCCACGTACGCGCTGTCCTCGCAGCAAAGCACGGGGTAAACCCCCGGCATTCGCCTGGCGCGCTTTATCACGTCCATCGCGGTCCCGGCGTCAAGACAGTCGCGCACGATTATCTTTTCGTCCATCACCACGTAGGCCCCGTTCTCCGCTATATACATAAAATTGCGGCTCACCGGCTCCAGCTGAGCTTTAAGCTGGTAATACTGCCTGCCGCTGGCGGGAGCGAACACAACTCCCTTCCTGTTCAGTCTGTCAATTATCTCCTTCAGTCCGTTAGGCAGTTCCTTGCGGCAATTGAGCAGTGTGCCGTCCAAATCGCACGCAATAAACCTTATCACAATTAACCACTCCAAATTTCAATATTGTTTTTATATCAGTCTAATATATATCATATAACACCTACTAAAGTCAAGTGAATAACTGCTCAAAAATCTTGCAAAAATATACGCGTTTTTAGTCTCTAATGCCATCACCCAGTTTTGAAACCGCCTTTTTTTCAATTCGCGAGATGTACGAGCGCGAAATCCCGAGCATCGCCGCGATCTCGCGCTGGGTCCTGCATTTGCCGTCAATCAGTCCGTAGCGCAGCACGATTATTTTTCTCTCGCGAGGGGTCAGCTTGTCGCTCAGGTTTTTATAGAGTTTTTTGACGCTGCTTCCCATGCAGATCTTGTCAAACACGTCGCTGTCATCGTTTTCGAGAACGTCCATAAGCATTATGGCGTTGCCCTCTTTGTCGGTGCCTATCGCGTCGCTCAGCGACACGTCGTTGCGGCTTTTTTTGCGGCTCCTGAACATCATCAATATCTCGTTCTCTACGCATCTGGCGGCGTATGTCGCGAGGCGCGTGCCCTTTGAGGGATCAAAGCTCGATATGCCCTTGATAAGCCCGATCGTGCCTATCGACAGCAGGTCCTCGCTGTCGCTGCCGCAGTGGACGGCCGCTGAATATTTTTTCGCCACATGCGCCACAAGGCGCAGATTGTGCTCGATCAGCTTGTTTTTAGCCTCCTCGTCGCCCTCGGCCATGCGGCGCAGATATTCTTCCTCCTCCGCCTTTTTGAGAGGCTTGGGGAACGAGCTCTGCCCCGAGATATACGACACCAGAAGTATAAGCGAATGGATAAGCGAATTTAAAAAAGCAAGCATTTTTATCACCCCGATATAGTTTTCGCGCAAGCGCGTTTTAATTATATTCGGCGCGATAACAAAAAATGCCCGCCGATCGGCCGGCGGGCAGAATATACGGTCACATCACGGAGATCACGATTCCGATAATTATTATCGCGGCGCAGAACAGCTTGTACGCCGTGTTTTTTTCTTTGAAAACCAGCCTGCCGCCAAGTATCGTCACGAGCACGCTGCACTGCTTTATCAGCGTCATGGTTATGACCGAGCTGTTTTCGTACTTGCAGGCCTCGAACAGAGCGCGGTCCGCGGCTACGAACAGCACGCTCATTATGATAAGCCAATAATTTTTAAATAAATTTTTCCAATTGATCTTGGTTCTCGACAGAAGCACGTATCCGCCGTAGAAAACCACAAGAAACAGCATGTACCAAAACTGCAGCTGCCCGCTTGTGAGCTCGGTGCGCGACATAAGATACTTGTCGAATATCTCGGACACGGCGTTCATCAGACACGAGATCAGCACAAGCGCCACAAATATCGGCCTTGCGCGGCCGCCCGAGCCCTCTTTTTTGAGGTTCACAAGCAGCAGACCGACCAGAACCAGGATAAGGCCGACAGTCTTATACGCGGTCGGTATCTCACGCAGAAATATAACGCTGAGCAGCGCCGCCATGATAACTCTCGACATATCCATAATGCCGTAAAAACCGATAGGCAGCTTTTTTATCGCCGCGAACGAGCATATCCACGCCACAAAAATCACCGCCGACTTGACCGCGATCAGGCCGAGCAGCCGAGGATCAACGCCGAACGGCGAACCGTCTCCGCCCAAAAAACTGAGCGGGGCGCAGAGAACAAAACTCAAAAAGGTGTAGGCGAGCAGCACCTCCGCGGTGGAGTTCAGCTGCATCGCCTTCTTTTTCGTTATGTCTCTGACACCCTTAAACAGTCCGTAAATCGTCACCAAAAATATCCACATCGTTTATGTATTATCCCTCCGTAAGTCGTTCGGAAAAGATTATAGCATAAAGATTTTTAAAAATCAAGAGGCGTTACGTCGAGGACTCCGCCCCTATGGATGTGGAAAGGCCGTAGGGGCGGATATTATCCGCCCGCTGTATTTTAATCACAAAATTATGCAGATCAGTCCGCCGCTGCCTTCGTTTATTATGCGCTCAAGTGTCTCGCGGAGCTTGCGGCGCGCGTCGTCGGGCATTTTCGCCAACTTGTTGTGAAGGCCCTCATTTACAAGCTCGTGCAGGGATTTGCCGAATATGTTGGATTCCCAGATCTTTTTCGGGTCGTCCTCAAAGCCGCGCATCAGATACTCCACCAACTCCTCGGACTGGCGCTCGGTGCCCACAAGAGGGCTGACCTCTGTTTTTATGTCGGCTTTTATCATGTGTATCGAAGTGGCGCCCGCTTTGAGCCGAACGCCGAAACGGCTGCCCTGTTTGATTATCTCGGGCTCCTCGAGAGTCAGCTCGTCGATCGAGGGGTACACTATGCCGTAGCCGTCCCGCTCGACCTCGCCCAGCGCGAACGCGACCTTCTCGTATTTTTTGCGCATGTCCGCCAATTCCTCAAGCTGCCCGAGCAGCGCCTGGCGGTCGTTTATATTGAGGCCGGTGCGCTCGTTGAGGGTCTTAAAGAACAGGTTTTCGGGCACGGTTATCTCTATCTTCGCCTCACCGTAGCCCGGGTTGATGTCGGTCACCTTGGCGCTCTCGATAAAGCCGCAGCTTTCGGCCAGAAGAGCGGGCAGGCTCTCGACGTCGGATATCTTGTCGGCGTTTTCGATCACACCGTAGATATCATCGGCGACGCTGCCGCCCTGCGCCGACGACAGCCACGACGGCACCGAGACGCGAAGCTCCATAAGGGGGAACTCGTAAAGTATTTTTTCCATGATATTGTTAAGGTCGCTCTCGTCCATGTCAGCGCAGCTTACGGGAATGACCGCGGCGCCGTATTTAGCGCTCATTTCCCCGGCCAGCTTTTCGGCCTCCGCGCCGCTCGGGTCCGCGGTGTTGAGCAGTATCACAAACGGCTTTTTGAGGGCCGACAGCTCGTTCACGACCCGCTCCTCCGCTTTTTCGTAATCGGCGCGCGGTATTTCGGTTATGCTGCCGTCGGTCGTCACCACAACTCCCACAGTGGAGTGCTCGGATATCACCTTGCGCGTTCCGATCTCCGCCGCCTGCTCGAACTCCATGGGCGTCTGCGACCACGGCGTCATAACCATGCGCGGCATCTCATTTTCGATATGTCCGAGGGCGCTGGGCACTATGTAGCCCACACAGTCGATCATGCGCACCTTGAGATTTGCGTGGTCGCCCACCGTTATCCGCGCCGCCTCGTTGGGTATGAATTTGGGCTCGGTCGTCATTATCATCTTGCCCGCGGCGGACTGGGGAAGTTCGTCCATTGCCCGCTCCCGCTTGTAGTCGTCGCCTATATTTGGCAGCACAAGCAGATCCATGAACCGCTTTATAAAAGTTGACTTTCCTGTCCTCACAGGACCCACCACGCCGATATATATATCCCCCTGAGTTCTGAGCGCGATGTCGCCGTATAAATTATCTCGCATTATGTTTCCTCCTTAATCTTTGTGCAGCGGTATACGTCATTTGTTAGATGATATGCCGAAAACGCCTGAAATATGATTACCGATTTCGTAACAAAAACCGCGCCGCGGAATATATTATATTAAGCTTTAAAAAAGGGCGGTGATAATGTTGCTTAGGAAAAAGCCGAAGCCCAAGTGCGAAAAAAAGAACTGCGTGAAGGTTCTGGGGCCGGTGCTGGTGGCGCTGGGCGCCGGAGTGTTTCTGGCAAACATAATACCGCCCTATATGCTTATCGTGATATTCGGGATCGCGCTCATCGCGGCGGGTATCTGGTTTATCATAAAATAATTTTAAAGGAGCGTTGGTACATATGCAAATAGTTGTCATTCGTCCTCCGAAAATTATCAGAGGGATATTAAAGCTGATGTTCGGAGTGAAAACAATAAAAGACGACGAGTAAAAAATCCCGGAGCGTTTGCTCCGGGCATTTTAAAATTATCGCTCCCGACGGACTATTCGCCGTAGAGACCCGCGCGGTCGTTGACGGTGTACAGTCTGAGCTGATCCTCGGTCAGGTTCAGTCTGCCGTTCTCGTCGCCCATCAAGTAGCCCTTGGTCACCAGCTTGGTGATCGCGGGAACCGCCCAGGCGGGCATGTTCTCGTCAACATAATCGTATCTCTTGAGAGTGTTTTTGATGCCGTCGATCTCGGTCTTGTTGTTTTGGATATCAATTCCGATCTCGCCGATTATCTTGTCCTGGCTGTCGTTCTTGGCCTTAAGCTCGTCATACTCTTTGCTCATAAGCTCATCCTCGCTTTCATTTTTATATTCTGTTCCGAAGTATTCGCAGATACCTTTGCATATAGCCGCGGCGCATTTTTCGCGGCCGCTCTCGGTGCCCAGGAATTTATTGTCGTCATAGTTGTCTATAAACGCCGTTTCCACAAGTATCGCGGGCATAACGGTTCGCGTCAGCACAGCGAAATTGGCAGTCTTTACGCCTCTGTCATACCTGCCGGTATCCTCGGGCATATGCTTCTGGACCGCCTCGGCCAGTTTGCCCGCCTTTCCCGAGCGGCTCACGCAGTAGGTCTCGCAGCCGTACGCCTTGGTGTTGGCGGCGTTGCAGTGGATACTGGCGAATATATCGGCGCCCCAGACGTTTGCCTCCTCCGCCCTTTTGGAAAGACTGGCCGACAGACCGCTCGCCACGTTATCATTGATATTTTCGCGGCTCATCTTTACCGAAAAGCCGTTTTTCTCAAGCATGGGTCTGAGCTTTTGGGCTATCAGCACCGATATATCCTGCTCCTTGAGCCCGAAGCCCGCGGCTCCCGTGTCGGCTCCGTCGTGATTGTGCCCCGGGTCGATAAAAACCTTGTACATTTATTTCACCTCCGAGTGAATTTCTCCCGATTTCAGTTGCTTTTTGTATTCGTCGGCCGCCTTCGCCGCCGCGGTGAAGCTGTTGTTCTTCCACCACGCCGCCAGCGACGCTCCGATAGTGAATATCAGACTGACCGCCTGATAAATATCGTCGTCGGCCACGTCTATTATCTTGTGTCCCGTCATTGTCATGGCCTGATTGAACAGCGCCAGAGCAAGCGCTATTGTCCTCGCCGCAGTTCCCGCGTCTATGCCTTTCACCTTCATCACCTCCTTCATCATTAATTTTATTCCGTTTCAAGTGCCGCCGAGTGCCGTCTTGACAAACCCGGCGCGGGGGAGTAAAATTAAAATAAAATTTTATAAAGGATGTGGTACAAAAGTGGAAAAAACACCGTTGTCAATGCGCAAACACATAGCCATATTCGGCAGCACCAACGCCGGCAAATCCACACTTTTCAACAAACTGCTCGGTCAGGACGCCGCCATAGTTTCGGAGATCAGCGGCACCACCACCGACCCGGTCACAAAAGCCATGGAGCTTATACCCTACGGCCCGGTCGCGCTTATCGACACGGCGGGCCTCGGAGACACGACCGAGCTGGGCGGCCGCAGACACGCGAAAACCATGGAAATTTTAAAACGTGCTGACTTAATATTATATGTTCGGGACATCAATTGTGACAACGAAATCGTTAAAAGCGATTTGAAACAGGCGCCGGTGATCGACGTTTTTACCAAAACCGATCTGGCGGATAACGAGACAATAAAAAAGGCGCGGCGGGATCATCCCAACGCGGTGTTTATGAATGATTACGGAGAAAAAAGCCTCGACGCGCTGCGCGATAGAATAATGCGCGAGCTCAACAAGCAGGAGCGCGACGACGAAACTCTGATAGGGGATCTGCTGCCCGAGGGCAGCAGCCTGATATTGGTGTGCCCAATCGACAGCGAGGCGCCGAAAGGAAGGCTTATTCTGCCGCAGGTACAGCTAATCCGCGACTGTCTCGATCATGGTATGAAGGCATACGTCACCACGGAGCATACCCTGCCCGACGCGCTCTCGGAGCTCAGCCGCGTTGATCTGGTAGTAACCGACTCGCAGGCGTTTAAGCTCGTGGACAGTCTGGTCCCCAAATACATAAAGCTGACCTCGTTTTCTATGCTGCTGGCGCGGGGCAAGGGCAACTTCGCGCAGCTGTGCCGCGGCGCTGACGCTATAGACAAGCTCAATAAAAACTCAAAGGTGCTGATGCTTGAGGGCTGCACCCACAACACCTCCCACGAGGACATCGGACGGGTGAAGATCCCTAAGCTGATCGAAAAATACGCGGGCGAAAAGCCCGAGTTTGAGTATTTCACAGGCTACAACACGCCCGAAAGCTTTGAAAAATACGACCTTATTATCCAGTGCGGAATGTGCATGATAAACAAGCGTGAAGTTATGACGCGGCTTAAAACCGCGGAGGAGCAGGGCGTTCCCGTAACCAACTACGGCATAGCACTCGCCAAGCTGAACGGCATTTTAGACCGCGCCCGCGAAATATTAATTTAGGACCTGCAATTAACAAAAAAATTAGTCTTAAACCGTGTCGCCGAAATTCTCGTGAAGCCTCTTTAAAAACAGCTCCGCGGGTTTTGAAAAAGCCTGATATTTTTTCCATGCGATGTCGATATGCATTTTTATATCCGACGCGAGCGGACGGAAACATATCGTCTTTTTCTCATTGGTCCGTATGATCTTGTCGAAGCACAAAACATAGCCCAATCCCTCGTCCGCCATCAGCGCGGCGTTATACAGAAGGTTATAGGTCGCCGCGACGTTAAGCTGCTCAAAATCTTTTTTCAGCCATTTCATGACATCTCTGCTGTGCAGCATCTGACGCGAAACGATAAGCGGCAGATGATGCAAGTCCTCGGGTCTGACAACATCGCGCGCGGCCAACGGACAGTCGCTGCGCATTAAGACACCCAGCGTGTCGAACGCCGGAAGGCGCAGATATTCGTATTTTGTTATATCCGCGGGCTCCATGAATATGCCGAAGTCGAGCAAGCCCTTGTTCAGCTTATCGGCTATATCGTCGCTGTCGTTGCTGAAAATATGAAAATGAACATTGGGGTATTCCTCCCGCATCTCAGCGGCAACGCGCGCGATCAGGCGCATCGCGTCCGATTCACCGCCGCCGATGTAAATATCGCCGTTTATCATTTCGTTTCCGGATGTAAATTCAGATATTGTTTTATCCGCGAGGCTTACTATATCCTCGGCGCGTCTTTTAAGCAGCATGCCGTCGCCGGTCAGCGAAAGCTTTTTGCTGCTCCGCACGACAAGTTTCGTGCCGAGTTCTTCCTCAAGATCCATAAGCTGACGTGACAGCGTGGGCTGGGTGATATGCAAAGCCTCGGCGGCTTTTGAAATATTCAATTCTCTCGCGATCGCGAGAAAGTATTTTAAAACCCGTATTTCCATTGTATAATTCCTCCTTTTGTCATGTCTTTAATATATCACGAGATGATATGCCCGTCAAGCATATTATAATATGTGATATAGGTATTTGACAAAGGCGCTTTTTCAGCATATGATTAAGGTGCAAAAATTTTTTCAACTGACGGGTCTCCGGTCCGCTATTGAAAAATTAATTATTATGAAAGGACGGTAAATCAAAAATGACAGAGGCAATAATGCTTACAACCGAATGGGACAAAACTTTTGCGAAAAGTGATAAGGTGAACCACAAAAAGGTGACGTTCCGCAACCGCTACGGAATTACATTGGTTGCGGATATGTATACGCCGAAGGACGCGGACGGAAGGCTTGCGGCAATCGCGGTGTGCGGGCCGTTTGGAGCCGTTAAGGAGCAGGCTTCAGGCTTATACGCCCAGACAATGGCGGAGCACGGATTCCTGACGATTGCCTTTGACCCGTCATTCACGGGTGAGAGCGGCGGTGAACCGCGGTATATGGCGTCGCCCGATATTAACACAGAAGACTTTCAGGCGGCAGTGGATTTTTTGTCTGTACAGGACAACGTTGATCCGGAAAGGATCGGCATAATCGGCATATGCGGCTGGGGCGGCATGGCTCTTAACGCCGCCGCGCTCGACACGCGTATCAAGGCGGCTGTCGCGTCAACCATGTACGACATGACGCGCGTTAACGCAAAGGGTTATTTCGACGCGGACGACAGCGAAGAAAAACGATATGAGGCAAAAAAAGCGCTCAACGCGCAAAGAATAACCGACTACAAAAACGGCAGCTATGCGCTCGGCGGCGGAGTCGTTGACCCGCTTCCCGATGACGCACCGTTCTTCGTAAAGGACTACTACGACTACTATAAAACAAAGCGCGGCTATCATAAGCGCTCTCTCAACTCTAACGGAGGCTGGAATATTATCGGGTGTATGTCGTTTATAAATCAGCCGATTTTGCAGTACAGCAATGAAATCAGATGCGCTGTGCTCGTTATGCACGGCGAGATGGCGCACTCGTGCTATTTCAGCCGCGACGCATACGCGAATATGGTAAACGGCAGCAAATACACGGACAATAAAGAGCTGCTTATTATTCCCGACGCGGTTCATACGGATCTGTACGACGGTGGGGGAAAGAACGCTATTCCGTTTGACAAGCTGGAGAAGTTTTTTAATAATTATCTTGAAAGGTGATAAGAATTGAAGAAAAAATTGGAATTTTGTGCTGCGCTTGCGTTTGCCATGATATTATCTATATCCTCAACCACCTGCGCGGCGGACGGTTTTCCCGCGCATGAGCCTTACGGCGAGGGCGTGGGCGCGATGCCGGGACGCGTTGTATGGTCGTATGAGCCCGACTCGGTCGACTGGGACGGAAACGGATACTGGTGGGAGCCGGATAATTTTAACGAGGACATCATGAGGAATATGGTTTCCGATTCCGTCGCAGCGCTCGGCGGAGCTTCGACGGCGGCGGACGGCTGGAGGGCGCTTTTTGAGAACCGCAACGAGCGAAACGGCGAAAGCGGCGGCTATAAGACGGGCGAAAAGATAGCGATAAAGGCCAACATCAACGGCTCGGCCGTGATGGACGACGACACCTCGGGCGAAACGAGCATGAGCTACACAAATCCCGTTCTCTTAAAGGCGCTTTTGACATCGCTGGTCGAGGACGCGGGAGCCGCTCCGTCGGATATTACGGTCTATGACGTGTCGCGTCTGTTCCCCGATTACATGGAAAAGATGTGCACCGAGGGAATACTCAGCGGCGTGAATTTTGTGAACCGCGACAACGGAACAGCCGACGAAAGCGCGCCAATCGTGTGGTCGCACGAATTCAGCGGCGCGGTGAATTATCTCCCGACCTGCGTTACCGAGGCGAAATATATGATCAACCTGGCGAATTTAAAGGGGCACAGCTACGGTATTACGCTGTGCGGCAAAAACCATTTCGGCTCGTTTATAAACGGAAACGCGATGCGTCCGCCCGAGGGAGCGAATCTGCATGGGTGGCTGACGAGGAATGAAATGGGAATCTACAGTCCGCTCGTGGACCTGATGGCGAACAAGCACCTCGGCGGAAAAACGGTTCTGTATATGCTCGACGCGATTATATGCGCCCCGTCGGAGGGCGCGTCGATCACGCTCAACAATTCAAAATGGCGGCAGGAGCCGTTCAACGGGGATTTTACCTCAAGCATATTCGTGTCGCAGGACCCGGTCGCTATTGATTCGGTAGGCGCGGATCTCATTATCAACGAGCCTGCCGTCACGGAAAACAATTATGCCGCCCGCGACGTAACGAACGAGAATTATCTGCACGAAGCGGGGCTTGTTGAAAACGCGCCGTCGGGCACGGTCTATACCGACAGCTTCGGGGAAACGATTACCAATCTGGGCGTGCATGAGCATTGGAACAACCCGACCGACAAGCAGTACAGCCGAAACCTGGGCAAGGACGAGGGCATAGAGCTCGTTATGGCGAAGCCGTACGCGGGCGGAGATGTGACGGCGGAGTATGATGAGGAAAGCGGCGAGATCACGGTCAATAACGCGCCCGAAAACAGCACTCTGATCACGGCGTTTTACAAAAACAATGTTTTGTCGGACGTGAAGCTGCATAAGGGAAGCGGCACGTTTACGGCAAATATCAAGGAAAACTCCAAAAATTCGGATAAGATCAAAATATTTTTATGGGATATGAAAACCATATGCCCATTAAGTGAGGCAAAAGAAGTTATACCGGAAACGCCCGCGCCAAGCGCTTCCACTATTATTTTGAATATGAACGGCACTGATGTGCGGGCGGAACTCTACGATAATCAAGCAGCACAGGCATTTAAGGAGATGCTCCCGTACAGCGTAACCGTATCAATGGCAACGGATGATTTGTGCGGTTCTGTTTCGGAGGAATTGACGCATGACAGTGCGGAGGATCAAGATACATGGAGCATAGGCGAAATAGGTTGGTTTGACGGTTGGTTTACCATACTCTGTGATAATGAGGAGGGTATGCCAAAAAGAACAAGAACAATTATAGGTAAAATATACGATGAGGATATTCCGTTTGTGCAGTCGCTCACAGGCAGTGTAAAAATAGATATACGGCTCGCGCAGGGTGCGGAAGACGATACGGAGGCTGAAACAAAAATGAATATTCAGATAGGAAACGCGATATTTACCGCCACTCTTGAGGATAACACGGCGGCCCGTGAGTTTGTCGCAATGATGAAGGAAGCACCGGTCACAATCAATATGAGTGATTATTCAGGATTTGAAAAGGTGGGTCCTCTCGACAGAAGCCTCACAGCGAGCAACATTCAAATGACAACAGTCCCAGGCGACATCGTGCTTTACAGCGGCAATCAGATCGTTATGTTTTACGGTTCAAATTCATGGAGCTATACAAAGCTCGGACATATCGACGATTTAACAGGCTGGGAGCAAGCTCTCGGCAGCGGCGATATTACAGCGGTGTTCTCTATTGCCAAATAAAGCTCTGACAAATAATAAGAAATACCAGAGGATATTATGACAACACAGGAATTTTTACAAAAAATGAAAAGCGGAACAACGGCAAAAGCGGGTTCGGATATGCATATGATGATGCACGGGCTCAGTCAGCGCGCGCTTAAAATAACGGCGCGGCTCAACCGAGAATATCACGAGCCCGCAGAGCTTCGGGAGATCTTTTCGGAGCTTATCGGAAAGCCGATAGACGAAAGCTTCGGGCTTTTCCCGCCGTTTTACACCGACTGCGGCCTGAATATCACGATAGGGAAAAACGTGTTTATCAACTCCGGCTGCCGCTTTCAGGATTGGGGCGGCATAACGATAGGCGACGGCGCTCTTATCGGACATAACGTCGTTATCGCCACGATAAACCACGACATATCCCCGGAAAAAAGGCACGACAATATCCCGGCTTCGGTCACGATCGGCAAAAACGTGTGGATAGGCTCAAACGCGACGATACTTCCGGGCGTAACGATAGGCGATAACTCGGTGATCGCGGCGGGCGCGGTCGTCACAAAAGACGTTCCCGCAAACACAATAGCTGCGGGAATCCCGGCAAAAGTCATCAGAGAAATTGACCTTAATAAACAAGATTAAGCAAAAAAAACAAATAAGCCGGGGAAAATTCCCCGGCTTTAAATTCATTTTCGGTACCGACCGCCGTTTGGCGGCGCTCCGATTTATACAGCTCTCTGAACCTTGCCGGATCTCAAGCATCTTGTGCAAACATAAACCTTCTTAGGAGTACCGTTGACAACAGCCTTTACACGTCTTACATTGGGCTTCCACATTTTATTGGCTCTGCGGTGTGAGTGAGACACCTTGATACCGAAGCTTACGCCCTTTCCGCAAATTTCGCACTTTGCCATGTATATACACCTCCTCGCAAATCTAATCATAATATCAACTCGAAACATTATAACAGAAAGATTCGCATAATGCAAGTGTTTTTTTTAATTTTTTTAATTTTTGTTGTTTTTGACAATATATATTTGTAACATTAATGTAACATGAGATTAATTGATATAAAATAATTCAATGTTATAATTAAAATATAATCTGGATAAATACCGAAAACAGGAGGATTGCAATGAAAAACTCAAGTATTTTCTTCAAAAAAACGATATGCTGCGCGCTTTCGGCCGCGCTGATCTCCATGGGAGGATATACCGCGGTAATAGCCGACGAGGAGCCCGTTCCGCCTTCCGCGATCAGCCCCGACGCGGCGGAACCCACCGAGGCGCCCGCTCCCACAGCGACACCCGCGCCCGAGGAAACGCCGACAGCCGCTCCTACGGCGACACCCGAATCGACTCCGGATTCTTCGGAAATGACACTCAGGATAAACGCTTCGGTCTACAAGGAATCGGGTTCAAAAACATACAGGATCGTTTTCAAAACCGGCGCGTCTCTTCCCGAGATAACCGCGTTCAGTTTCACCGCGAAATTTGACGGAGCGGTTGTAAAGGGTCTTGAGGCCGGAGAAACTTTCAGCGGAAACGGAAATATATCCCGCTCGATCAAGGATGACTCCGAGATCACCTGCGAGTGGGAAAACGGCACATTGCCGGTGAGCGGAGCGGTTACGCTGTTCACCGTGACCGTTGAGTCAAACACGGCGATCAAAAACTCAAATACCGATGTGACGGCCTTCACCGCCAAGCTGCCCGATGGAAAAACTCTTTTGATAACGCCTGATTTGAACGTTTCGGACGGAACCGAGATAAAAGATCTGACACCGAGCGAGCAGAATGTTTACGACGCTCTCACAAGCCTTCCCAAGGCTGAAAGCATGAGCTTTTACAAAGAGGACGGAAAGACCTATAACGATATAAATACGCTTTATGTAAATCCCATAAAAAAGGCGTTGGACGCTTATGACCTGCAGACCGATACGAGCAAGCAAAAGATCGACGACAACCTCAAAGCCAACGGCACATCAATCACCGCGATAAACGCGGCTCAGAGAGCGGCGGACGCCATGAATACCACCATGGGAATTATGAAGCTGCGCGACGCGTATTACGGAGTAGCGAATGACAACAGCGCCATAAACTACGAATATCTCAAGAAAACATCCGAACTCGTTGATATGACGATCCCCACCGCGCTCAGCCGCGCAGCAATCGCCGCGGAACAGCTGACCGAGGCGGTCACAAAGATCAACGAATACGGCGGATATGTGGAATCGGCGCTTGAGAAAACCGCCGACAAGACATATGACACCTATAACACCAAGATCATGTCTTTGGATGTTCAGCTGACGTCGGCGAACAAATTCAACGACCATCCCTATTACCCCGAATATCTGACCTCAATTAAGGCCATAGCCCAAGCTCTCAGCAGCGAGGTCAACGCAAACTATGACGGCAATTACAAGGATTATATGCTTCAGTCGATCGACTCTGTCATCGAGAAAATTGACAGCGGAAACGAGATACTGAAAAGCCTTCCCACGTTTGAGCTGCCCAAGAACTTCACGGTGGGACATAATCTGAACTTCACTGTCACCAGATCAAGAAGTCTTGAGAACCAAAACGCCTATATTGACGTCAGCGTTTACAAAGACGGCGAGCTTATAGATCAAGTAAGCAATAAGGCCTTTGCCTCGGGCAACCGCTCAATGAACATCTCGCTCGTTACCAACGTGAACAAGTACGGCAGAAGCGGCGATGTCACAGTAAAGTGTTATTACAAGGTCGACTCAAACTCATACTATATCGGCGAGCATTCAACAACGATATTCTACTCATCGCAAAACAGCACCTTCGGCACAAACGGCAGCAGCGGCGGAAGCACCGGCGGCTGGAGCACCGACGACGGAAACACAAGCACAAACGAAAGACCGACCGCCGCGCCCGACGGTTCGGACAGACCGACTGCGACGCGCGTTCCCAATCAGGCGGACAACAATCCTTACGTTGATATTGACGGCTATGACTGGGCAAGGGAAGCTATAATCGGCCTCACAAACGCCGGAATAGTAAACGGTATGGGAGACGGCGGATTCAATCCCGCCGGCAACGTGACGCGCGAGCAGTTCTGCAAGATGGTAGTCCAGATGTACGGACTGGACGCTTCGGAAACCTCGAACTATTTTGGCGACGTTGACGTAAACGCCTGGTACGCGCCGTATGTCACCGCCGCGGTCAACGCGGGATTCGTCCAAGGTCAGTCGGACGATTATTTCGGCATCGGCGAGTCGATCATGCGTCAGGACATGGCGACGATCCTATACAGAGCGATCAACATGACGAACGACAAGGCCGAGCTCAACTTCACCGACAACGACAATATCGCGGAATACGCGAAGGACGCGGTCGCCGAGCTGGTGGGCCTGGGCATAATGAACGGATACGAGGATGGCAGCTTTAAGCCTCGCGGCAGCGCGACACGCGCCGAGGCGGCAAAGGTGATCTGGGGAATATACAATTTGGCAAAATATTAAGCCGAAGCCCAAACTCGTGACAAAATATGAGGCACATCCCGCTTGAAATGCGATGTGCCTTTGTCACACAATATACAAAAAACGAAACAACCGAACAAGAAAGGGGACATGCTCTATGCGGCGGATATTCAGAAGGGAACAGGTGCTAACCATTCCCAATTTGCTCAGCACCGCAAGACTGCTGATGATACCGCTGATCGTGTGGCTTTACTGTTTTAAAGGCAATTATTATGCCGCGTCGTTTGTTATTCTGCTTTCCGGCGCCACCGACGCGGCGGACGGTATAATAGCGAGAAAATTTAATATGGTGTCCGACTTCGGCAAGATACTGGACCCCATAGCCGACAAACTGACTCAAGCCGCCATAATTGTGTCTCTGGCTTTCCGTTATAAGCTGATGCTCGCGGTAATTATAATTTTCATTTTGAAAGAGATCATAATCAGCGTGCTGGGCCTTAAAACGATCATAAGGACCGACACGGTGAACAGCTCCGAGTGGCACGGCAAATTGAACACCATAGCGCTGTACGTCGTATTTCTGATTCTGATCCTGTTCCCCGACATCAATACCGGCTTGGCAAACGCGCTGATCTGCTTTAACATTATTCTCATAATAATATCGCTGATACTGTACGCGCGGCGTTTTTCGGGGATCCTGAAGAAAAAACCGTAAAATAAAACCGGATTTAATTATACGATTTATATAAAAAATATTTTAAAAAAACTCTTGCATTTTTAAAAATTTATGGTATAATAGATTTTGCTGTGATCCACAGCGGAAAAATTAATAATTTATTTTATGGTTACGGAGTTGTATCGAAGTGGTCATAACGAGCACGATTGGAAATCGTGTTGTCCGTAGATCCGGGCACGTGGGTTCAAATCCCACCAACTCCGCCAAATAACAAAACCCGCGTAAAAACGCGGGTTTTGTTTTTGTTATTATTATTTTCCAAGCGACTCTTTTGCGGGAACCACAACCTCTTTGTTGTAGCAGTCAAACATACCGTCAACCGCTTTGAGGTCCTTGGGCTTGCCCGTGAGCAGGCTTACGACCGGAACGATAACCAGTCCCGCCAGCATCGCGATAACGCCGCAGTTAATGGGCGACTTCAGGATCTCGGGGAAGATGCCGGGCGTCAGGATATTGAGTATCATAATGCCCGCGCCGAAGATAAAGCTTGCCCAAACCGAGATCTTGTTGGTTCTCTTCCAGTAGAGGCCGTACATGAACGGAGCGAGGAACGCGCCCGCCAGAGCGCCCCAGGAAATACCCATCATCTGAGCTATGGCGCTGAGCTTATCCTTGTTGAGCGCGATTATCGCCGATATTGCGATAAACACAACGATAAGTATTCTCATGATAAGAACCTGCTTCTTCTCGTCCATGTTCTTGATAACGTGGCCCTTGAGAAGGTCGAGCGTCATGGTCGAGCTGGACGCCAGAACCAGAGACGAGAGCGTTGACATGGACGCCGAAAGCACCAGCACGATAACGATCGCGATCAGAATATCCGGAAGTCCCGAGAGCATTGTGGGTATGATCGCGTCAAATCCGCCCTCGATGGCGCCGCCGGGCAGGAACGTGAGCTTGTCGGTGAACAGTCTGCCGAATCCGCCGAGGAAGTAGCAGCCGCCCGCGACAACCAGCGCGAAGAACGTGGAAATTATAGTTCCCTTCTGAATGTCGTTCTCGCTCTTGATGGCGTAGAACTTCTGGACCATTTGGGGCAGTCCCCATGTGCCCAGCGAGGTGAGCAGCACGACGAACAGCAGTCCCAGCGGATCGGGGCCGAAGAACGAGTTAAACGCTCCGGGGACTCCTGTGGGCGCCTCGATCGCGGCGAGGCCGTTAAGAGCCTCGACAAAGCCGCCGTTCTGGACCAGCACCGCGGCGATGACCGCCACTATGCCGAACAGCATGATAACGCCCTGAATAAAGTCGTTGACCGCGGTGGCCATATATCCGCCCGCGATTACGTAAACGCCTGTCAGCACCGCCATCACGATAACGCATACCGAGTAGTCGATCTTCGGGAACGCCATCGAGAAAAGTCTCGAAAGGCCGTTATAGAGCGACGCGGTATAAGGGATCAGGAATATGAACACGATAACGGACGCCGCTATCTTGAGAGCCGTGCTCTGATACCTTTTTCCGAAATACTCGGGCATAGTGGCGCTGTGCAGGTGCTGGGTCATAAGTCTGGTGCGCCGTCCGAGGATTATCCACGCGAGAAGTGAGCCTATGACCGCGTTTCCTATACCTATCCAAGACGAGGCGATACCGTACTTCCAGCCGAACTGGCCCGCGTATCCGACGAAAATAACCGCCGAGAAATACGATGTGCCGTAAGCGAAAGCGGTGAGCCACGGGCCGACAGAGCGTCCGCCGAGGACAAATCCGCTTACGTCAGTCGAGTGCTTTCTGCAGTACAGTCCCACCGAGACCATAACCGCGAAGAAAACGATCAACAATCCGATTTTCAAAACCATTTTTTGAATCATCCTTTCTTTTTGCGGGCAAACAAAAAACCCGCTCTCTATTTTTAAACAGAGGACGAGCTTCACCCGTGGTACCACCTCAATTCACCGCTGCCTCACGGCCGCGGCCTCAGAAGGTATCATCAATACCCATGTTCTGTGACGGGAACTCCCGTTGCAGCCTACTGAGGCGGCTCAAACCCTTTCGGTGCACTGCTCGCGGAATGTATTCGAAAACGCTTCCGTCATTGCCTCGCAGCTCCCGGCAACTCTCTCAAGACTTTCACGCATCTACTTGTTTCCGCTCAAACGCATTTATATAGTATACTTATATTAACATAAATCTTTGATTAATGCAAGAAAAATTTTATAAAAAATAAAAATTTTTACGATTTTAAAAATGGCGCCCGTTCGGGCGCCCTGCGTATTTATTGGGAAGAAATTAATTTGTTTTTCTTTTTGCCACACTCGGTCGGGACGTCGAGGGCGCCGTCCCCTACGGACTTGGTGAGTGAAATCCGTAGGGCGGATATTATCCGCCCGTTTTCCAACGTAGTGATTAGTGATTAGGACGGGCGGCAGATTGCCGCCCCTACAAGTTTGGCGCAATTTGTGTGGTTATTGCGATCCGATATATTATCGGCGCCTGTAGGGGCGGATATTATCCGCCCGCGCTTCCGCGCTTGCGGTGGTAGGGGTATTTCGATTACTTCACCTCAACTACTGCGATGGTGCTTCTTGTGCTTTCGCCTTTTTTGTTGTAGGCGAGGGCTGAGATGTAGTGCTTTCCGGCCTCGGCGCTAACTATGTTGACATTCACCTTGTCCGTTTCATGCTCGGATATTATTTTGTCGCCGTCGTAGATCACTATCTTTGTTATCGGGCTGTTGCCGACGGGCGATGCCTCGGCGGAAACCGCTATATTATTGCCGCTTGCGCTTGCGCTTGCGGTAACATCGGGATTGGTCGGATTTTCCTGCCGCTCGGTCCAATCATTGACATAGGCCTCTATCCATGTGTATCCCTTCCACTTGCCGCTCGGAACTATGTCTCCGTCGTAGACGTCTCCCATATCGTTTTCGTCTTTCCAATCCTGCGGGATCTCGAACGGGCGGTACACCGCCTCATACTGCATAACGCCTCCGACCTCGGCCTCGTTGTCGATTATTCGGCCTTGTCCGTTTCTTACCTCGCTGATTATTCTCGCGTCGGTTTCGTCGCGCCTCGGCAGCGACGCTCCGATGTGGTCGAGCAATGTGTTATATGTCTCCTCAGCGGTCTGAGTTGTCACCGGATAGTCGTTCTCGTATTTGAAATGCACAGCTTTCGCCTCGTCGGTTATATTGTCCTTTGTCCAGACATAGTATTTCGCCGCCGCGCTGTCGTGATCAACGCCCTTTGAGTTGTCGGCGGTCACGCTTTGGTTTCCGTCCATATAGTTTCCGTCAACATACAGGTCGGTCGCCCATTTTGAGGTTTGTCCGTTTCCGGTGGACGTCGTCTGAAATATTCTCGAGCGGTGGCTGGTTGTCGACGGGCCGGGCTTATAGTAGCTGTTAATTATGTTCGCGGCCATGGCACCCTGACCGCCGTAGGCCGAGTTGCCGCCCCAGTTGTAGATTATGTTGTTGCGAAGATCGGTCAGAGTCGTTTGCTCGCTCATATCATAATCAATGTCACCCTCTAAACGACCCGCCGCGAGTCTCGGGTTTCTGCTGTCGTGGCTCGCCAGCAGGTTGTGGTGGAAGCTCGCGTTCGTGCCTCCCCAGATGCCGCCGTAGCCGTGGGCGCCCTTGGAGTGACCGCCGTTTTTGAGGCTCTCGGAGCTTATGCAGTTCTGGAGCGTGAAATCGGTGTACTCATAAAACGAAATGCACTCGTCAATGCTGTAGCTCACCGAGCAGTGGTCGATTATCGTTCGCGTGTCGCCGTATCCTCCGAGGCCGTCGGCCTCGATCTTGTTCTTAAACGTCGGCCTTATTCTCAAATAACGGATAACATTGCTGCCGTCAAGCTCAAGGTTGGCGCCGGTTATAGTTATTCCGTCGCCGGGTGCGGTCTGGCCGAGGATCGTCACGCCTCCGATATACCTTATCGACTTTTCAAGATTTATCGTGCCGCCCACGTCGAACACCACTATTCTGCCCGCCTTGGAGACCGCGTCGCGCAGCGACCCGGGGCCGCTGTCGTTTAAATTGGTGACATGGTATATTTCCGTGGCATAATTCCGCCGTCCGCCGATCGCGAACTGTCCGCCGCCCTCGGCTCCGGGGAAGGCTTTGAGGAGCGGCGTGGTCGTTCTGGGATAAGCGAGCGGCTCGCATGAGTCCGCGTTTGACCAAACCATTACTTTAATATATTCGCCCTCTCTCAAAGCAGCCGGCATTTCGCTCATTTTTTCGGTAAAGCCGATACCGCCGTCGTTTTCCGTCTGTTTGTCTTCAATGGCAATATCAAGCAGTATATCGTCCTTGTATTTCGCGGCGATCAAGGTGTAGGGAGTGCCCTTTTCGACGTCGTTACTCGTGGCCATGCTAATCGAACCGCCGGATATTCCGGTTATTTTAAAAGGCATATCATTTGGAGGTTCGGGCGTTGCCGTGGCCGGCGCCGGAGTGATCTTCGGAATCGGCGTGGGTGTCGGTTTCGCCGTTGGTGTCGGCGCTACGGTCGGCTCGGGCGTTGATGTCGCCGGAGGCGGAGTTTCGGGAAGCTGCTCACCGAAGTGTACATTTGCTTTGGTCAGCGGCTCGTTTCCACTCGCTATCGCGATTATCTTCCATCGCGGCTCGATGCCCGTGTAATACACATCCGCGAGGCTGCCGCAGCCCGAGAACGCGTTTGCGCCTACAGACACAACATTTTCAGGTATTTCAATATTCGCCAACGCGGAGCAGCCCTCAAACGCGCTCTCGGGGATCGCGTTCACACGAGCGCTCCACTTAACGCTTGTCAGAGAGCGGCAGTTTGAGAAAGCATTTGCGCCGATATCTTCGACTATGCCGTTCAAATTGATCGAAGTCAAACCCGTTTCGGCAAACGCGATCTCGCCTACGGTCCCGATTTGTTTCGCGGGTATCGACGTAAGCTCGGCGCAGCCTCTGAACGCCGACTTACCTATGGTCCAAAGTTTATCGAAACCGTCGAGATTCTTCAGTTTCGTCGCCGCGAACGCCGAGGTTTCAAGCTCGATCGCCTCCGGAAAATCCGCTGTCTCGACAGCCGCGCTGTTGAACGCCTGCTGATCTATCTTTTTTACATTCGCTCCGCTTACCGATTTGATATTGGGGTTCTGTATAAAAGCGTAAGAGCCGATCTCGGTCACCGAATCGGGAACCTTGTAAGACGCTCCCGTCTTGCTCTGAGGATATTTTATCAAAAGCGTCATATCGCCTGAAAACAGAACGCCGCTTTCCGCCTTGAAGTTTTGGTTCCCGTCCGCTATGGTGATCGAGACGATATTCGGGCAGAATCTGAGCGCCGCGTCGTTTATCGCCGTCACCGAGGCGGGAAGAGTATATTCGGCGTCGGGCTTCGCGTATGGATACATAAGCAGCTCGGTCTTACCCTTGGTGTACAGCACGCCGTCCGCCGACTCGTAGTTGGGATTTTCGGGCGCGACGTCAATTGATGGCAGACCGCGGCAGCTGCCGAAAGCGCTTGCGGCAAGACTTTCCACGTTTTTAGGGATTGTCACGCTTGTCAGGCCCGAACCGTAAAACGCGTTTTCGCCTATGGCCGTCACACTATCGGGGATAGGCGCGCTCTTTAGGGAGTTGCAGCTTATAAACGCGCCGGCGCCTATTTCGGTCAGTCCCTCGGGAAAATTGATCGAGCTCAAATTTGTGCAGTTCCTGAAAGCATTGGTCCCGATTTTCTTTATCGTGTCAGGCAGCGTCACATCTGACAGGAATAAACTTGAAGAAATGTCGGTAAACAGCTGTCCCTCCAACGCGGTCACGGTCTTTCCGCCGAGCTCGGCGGGAATTTCGATCTTCCGCGCGGAACCGAGGGTGTACGCGTTGAGCGTTATCGTGCCGTCCGCGTTCTCGGTATACTTCCAGCCGTCGGCCTCGCCCGTGGGAAGCGGCGGTTCGGGCGTTGCGGTCCCGTGCGGTTCGGGTGTCGGCATTGTCGAAATATCAGCGAACGGAATATTGTTTTCCGACGCGTAGGTCTCGGCGTATGAGCCCGCCACGCTGTATATTGTGGTTGTGCCGTTTGAGGCTGTTGAGAACGCCCTGAGGCCTATTTCGTTCACACTTTCGGGTATTGATATCGCCAATTCATAACAGCCTTCAAATGCGTTGTTCCCTATTTTTGTGACATTTTTGCCGACCTCGAAATATCTAAGGTCGCATCCGTTAAAAGTCGCGGTTGGGATAACGGTGATCGAATCCGGAAGTCTCGCCTCCCGAAGATTCGCGCATGTTAAAAACGCGTAGGTTCCAAGCTTGGTCACGCTGTCGGGCACATATGCAGACGTTAGATTACGGTTCCCGTAAAAAGCGTAATTATCGATCGAGGCGACCGTCTCGGGAAGTTTCAGCTCCGCGTCGGTTTTCTCGTCGGAATAGAGCAGAAGGCGCGTCATATCGGCGCTGTACAGCACATTGTCCGATATCACAAAATTTTTGTTATCGGACGACAGAACGATCTCCCTCAATTTCTTTCTTCCGAAAGCGCCCGTGCCGATTTCCGTAACGCTCGACGGAATATTCACGACAGCGGCGCAGTTTACGAAAGCGGCGTCCTCTATTGCCTGAAGCCCCTCGGGCAGCACGATCGCGTCTATTCCCGAGTTATTCGTAAACGCCTGAACGCTGATTGTTTTAACGCTGTCGGGCACAACGTATGTATCCGCGGATTTTTTCCTCGGGCACGCGATGAGCCGCGTCATGTCCTTGTCATACAGTATTCCGTCCGCGCTCGAATATGCTTCGCTGCCGTTTGACACGGTTATCTCAGCGAGATTTGTCAAAAGCGTTATTGAACTTCGCGTAATATTGGTGACCGAATCCGGGATCGAGACGCTTGTGACGTTCGGGTTTCCGCTCGAGATTTTCAGGTCGGTCACTATGTAGCCGTCGATCTCCGGCGGTATGACAAGCGCCTCATCCCTGCCGGTGTACCGAGTGATCGCGGCCGTTGTGCCGTCCGAGTTGATCTGATACTCAAAATCACCCGAGGTTTCGGCAAAAACCGCCGCGCAGACCGCCAAACTTAAAATCAGCGCCGCCGCAAAAACCAAACACATTTGTTTTAACTTCATACAATTTCCTCCTTTTTTCTTTATGATTTTATTTTTAAACAAAAAACGTGCTGCCCGGTCGGACAACACGTAAAAACACATTCTCCGACTGCTGCAACACAAGTTAAAACGAATTTGGAACAGAATCAAATTCATGGAGAACGCATTTTTATCTTATGACAAAAATGCCGATCCCATTCCAAAGTATCAGGTCAATATTATTAACTTGTGTTGCAAATATATAATATCATAACAATAAGTTGTTGTCAAATAATTTTATTCGGTTTGAAACTTATCGGCTTTGATTTAGCTGTTGAATTATTTTGAGTATTGCTTTATGTTTGCGCATTGGTATCAACTCCTTATCTTTTATGTTTGACAACACCCCCATATAATTATTAGTCATATTTTTTCAATATGGGGACATTGTTTTTTGAAAACGCAGGTATTATCATGCCGTGGGGGCTGCGGCCGTCCGCTTGCCTCGCCCATCACCGTAGGGAACGGCGCCCTCGACGTCCCGCGACCACATTTTTGCCTCCTCCCGGGAGGAGGTGGCTGCGGCTTGCCGCAGACGGAGGTGGGAACGTAGGGACTAGGGAATAGTCACTAGAGACTAGGCTTCCCCCCTCAGCCGCCGTTGGCGGCAGCATTAAGGAAGCTCTTAGTCAAAATTGCAAGCAATTTTGAAAGATAGCTTTGAACCCGCAAGCAAGCTTGCTGATTATCCCCAAGGGGGCGCCTATCTATTGCCGCCCGTTTGCCCATTAAAATGAGGCTAGCCTAAAAACATTCCATCTATAAATTTCATTATAAGCCGCATGATTTTGGCTGTCAATATTTTATGTCCAAGTGGGAACCGATCACGTCTAAGTGGGATTTTTTATCCCCGCAAAAAATTATATCACAAATATTTCTCTATGCGCGCGACCTTGCGTAAGCCGCGTACTTTTTTGCGTAACCTGCAAATTTATACAAATTCCTCCTCATTATATATGACAACTTTTAAAGCTGAAAACGACCACTTTTTTCAATAAAATTTATTCAATTTCCGAATTTTGTGCAGCTTTAACAATTTTATCTTATTATGCCGCCTCGTATTGTGCATATTTTGTCATTGTCATATACTGATGAAATTCCTTTTTTACAAAAGAATTATAACACAAAAATAAGCGAAAAATTTTTTATTGTAATAATTAGGCCGTTTCATGTAATTTTTAATCCGCTCTATGCTTTACGATTATCATTTTTATATAAAAATGTCTTATGTCTCAAGTATACAGCTTATATTTTTCTGTCAACGGCTGTATCGTGAACTGCATATTTTACAATACCTAAGGCGCGAAAATCGGGCCGCCTGCGGCTGTGATATATCTCTTATATATTTCTTTTGCAATTATATCACACAAGTAATTGTTTGTCAATAATTATTCTTGTGATTTTTAATTTAAAAATCGGACGGCCCAAACATTACGTTAAAACTATATCAATAAAAAAAGAACGCTGTCAAGCGTCCTTTGGCACGAAACGAAAAAAGATTATGTCACTTAATATCCGCGCCGATCGCTCGGCTTTTCGGGTCAGTTCCTTTTGGTGTGAACGTCTATCTGCTCCGAGTCGAGCTTTGAATATTCTATGATCTGGCTGCTATATAGACCGTAGTAACCGGACATGACATAGCTCACCGCTGCGGCCGTGGCGAATAGCACGATACCGCTCGCGCCGAACATCTCGACACCGAAAAATATCGAGGCGACCGGACAGTTGACGACGCCGCAGAACATCGAGATCATGCCCAGCGCCGCCGCGAAGCCCGGATCGACGCGGAAAACGCCGCCCAAAACGCAGCCTAAGGTCGCGCCGATAAACAGCGCGGGCAGTATCTCGCCGCCCTTGAAGCCCGCTCCGATCGTTATGACAGTGAACAAAAGCTTGAGCGCGAACGCCCATGGCGCGGCGCTGCCGCTTTGGACCGCAGCGGCGATTACCCGCGTGCCCACGCCGTTATAGTCGGTGGTCCCTAGCAGAAATGTCAGCGCGGCAATGACTGCTCCGCCGACAAAAACGCGTATGTAAGGATTTTTGAAAAGCTTTTTCATGCCCTTTTCGGCTCCGTAGATACCTACGCAGAACACGATGCTAACAGCCGCGCAGATGACCGCGACAGCTATCGTTTTGAAAAACACGACAAGGCTGAGCTCGGGCGCGCCCGCGAGGGGATACAGACCCGGCTCGAGCCCGAAAAGCAGCGTGATCTTGTAGGCCAGCACCGAGGACAACAAGCAGGGTATAAACGCCGAATAGCGGATAACACCGACCATTATGACCTCGAGCGCGAAGAACGTGGCGGCCAGAGGCGTGCCGAACAGGGCCGAGAAAACGGCGCTCATGCAGCACATGATTATTATGCCCGACTCGGTTTCGTCAAGGCGCTGTATCTTTTTGACAAGCTCGCCTATGCTGCCTCCGATCTGCAGCGCGGCGCCCGTTCGGCCGACGCTGCCGCCGAAAAGGTGGGTCAGCGCGGTGGTGATAAAAATGAGCGGCGCCAGCGCCAGAGGCACTTTTTCCTCGCTCCGCGCCGCGCGTATCACGCTGTTGGTTCCGGTCTTGTCCATCCCCGCGAGGCGGTATATAAAGACGATAACAATTCCCGCCAGCGGCAGAAAAAGTATTATCAAATTGTGTCCGTCACGAAAATCCGTGACATAGTTTATGCACAGGCGGAACAGCGAAATAGCGGCGCCACCCAGACCGCCCGTTATCGTGGCAAGGATAAGCCATTTCACAAAGGCGCGCAGATAATTTCCCGCCGACAGTGTTTTTTGTTTCAGCTTTTCGCGCATGGTTCCGCCTCCCTTTTATTCTAAACATAAAAGCGCCCGGAATATCCGGACGCTTATGGCTGCCTGACTAGGATTCGAACCCAGACAAAGTGAGTCAGAGTCACTCGTGCTACCCTTACACAATCAGGCATCATATGGTGCGAGCAGTGGGACTTGAACCCACACGCCATAAGCACACGCCCCTCAAACGTGCCTGTCTGCCTGTTCCAGCATGCTCGCAAGTCGCTGTCATTGCCAAACAACTCTAATATTATAATGCCTTTTTGAACTTTTGTCAAGGGCTTTTTTTAAAATTTTTTAAATTTTTAAAAACGGAAACAACGTAGTGATTAAATCGGGCGGCAGGTTGCCGCCCCTACGGATTTCATCACGCCGTAGGGGCGGATATTATCCGCCCGCTTTTAACGATTTAATTGGTTTTGTACGGGACGTCGAGGCGCCGTCCCCTACGGCATTTGTGGCATTACGCGCGGATATTATCCGCCCGTTTTTAAAGATTTAATTATTTTACGCCGCGGGAACGGAATCCTCGCTTACCGGAAAATCAAAATATGTGTCGGGATAGGGCTCGTTCTCAAGGGTGAAATGCCACCACTCGGTGTCAAGAGGCTTGAATCCGTTCTCGACCATTATGTTCCTGAGTATATTCCTGTTGTTTATCTGCTCCTCGGTCAGGTCGCCGACGTAATCCGGGTGCGAGCGCTCTCCGAAATAATCAAAGGTTCCGCCCATGTCAACTTCCTTCCCGGCGCTCATGTCGAAAATCGTCAAATCAACCGTGCTTCCGCGGCTGTGGCCCGATTTCTCGGCGATATAGCCTTGATCGAACAACACGGACTTGTCAAGCTCGGGATAAAAATACTCTTTCATACGCGTGTCGTCGACATCCTCGGCCCAGCCGATAAAATCGTTGACCGCGGTCTGCGGACGGTACGCGTCGTATATCTTGAGCATGTATCCCTGCTCCTCGGCGTCGCGGGCCGCTTCTCCGAGAGCGGCAGCCGCCTCTTTTGAAATAAGGGCGCAGGGCTCCTCGTAGCCGTCGATTCTCTCTCCCACAAAATTGTACTCGGAATAGTATCTGATCTCAAGTATCACATCGGGCACCGCCTCGGCAAGCGAAACAAAGCCCGACGCGTCCTTTTCGGGGCTTTCGGCTCCGCTTGATTTCGCGCTTTCGGCCCCGCTTGATCCCGCGCTTTGATTTTCGGTTTGAGGCTGCGCCTCGCGCGTCGGGGCCTGCGATGAGCAAGCCGTCAGCGCCAGCGCCAGTATCATCACGGCAAACATCTTAAACAATTTCTTATTCATTTCGTCAACTCCTTTTTGATGTAAAATACTTCAAGTAAATTATATCATAACCGATATGATTGTGTCTATAATTTTTTATATTATTGTCCTCAGCTTATCCTCGGAAATATCGGGGAACACGGATTTCAAATGCTCGGCAATGCGCTCCCACGACTCCTCGGGATCGCGGCGGTAAGCCGAGGTCACAAAGTCTCCGCCGAGCAGCGCCTCGGGCGCAGCGTATTCCGCGACGCCCCAGCCGTAGGGCGCGCCGAATTTGTCAAGCATATACACAAAGTCCGATATGCAGACATAGGTCTGCATCTGGAGTCGTGTTATCACCGTGTCGAAGCCCTTTTTGCCGCCCTTTCGGTAATCGAGCATTCTTTTGAGCTCTTTTGAGAGCAGATACTTATTTTCCGCGATTGTCTCGTATACCTCCCTGTCCTTGTATGAGGCGAGACCATCGTTAAAGCGGGCGTCAAAGTCATAGCCGTCTCGGCGCAGGTTGGCGAAATCCGGGAACCAGTCGCGGCTTATGAACATCGCCTTGCCCTTAAAAAATTTGCCGTAGACGCACCTGAGGCTCCGCGCGATCGGCCCCTTCCATTCCCATGGGCCGTCGGCCTCTGCCGAGAACCACAGCTCGGGCGGGCAGCATTCCTCGATCGAGAACCCCGGAACATCATTCTCGAAAAACGGCAAAAAGCCGATCTCCTCCACCAGCTCTATAACATCCTCCGGCGAGCGCACTTCGCAAAGCGGCATATGTATCGCTCCTTTCGAATTATTATATATTTAATTTTATCATAACGCCCGGCGTCTGTCAATTATGGCATCGCGGCGTTATCATAAAAAGAACCGTCAGCGCGGCTCCCCTTTTAAACGCTGATTGTTTTTGTCAAAATACTCCGCCAGCATTATCATTATTTTCTTTTCTTCCGCGCTCAATGATGATATATTAATATTTTCGCTGTCGTCAAGTCCCAGAAGATAATCCGATGAGATTTTAAAAAATTTGGAAAGCTCGATCAAAAAGTGTGCGTTCGGACTGTTGATCCCCATCTCCCACGAACTGACGGTAGCCCGCGTAGTGTCAAGCTTTTTTGCCAGCTCGCCTTGACTGATATTACTACGCTCCCTGAGCATCTTTATCCTCTCGCTCAATTTATTCATAATAATTCATCTCCGAATACTGATTATATGAATATTTTATCATATAGAGTGTAATAAAAACTTAGCATATAATGTATATAAATATTGACAAAGTACAACTTGTATGTTATATTGTTTAAAAAGCAGACGATCGGAGGTGAAACTTATGAGAAGCGGATTAGGCACAATTGCGGTATTGATTTTTTTGATCCTGATTTTTATAATAATATATATTATACCGATTATTGTAGCCCACGTGAGGAATCATCCCAATAAACTCGCAATAACTGTACTTGATATATTGCTGGGATGGTCTGTTTTGGGTTGGATCGGAGCGCTTGTTTGGGCTTGTACCAATCCAAACGGGCGTTCTCAAAATTAAAAAATTAAAATAAAGCGACGTCGTATCTTAAAGGCGTTGCTTTATGCTGTCTACAAGCTATTATTTCAGTATATGAAGGGAGGATATAAATGAAACGATTATTAGTTTGTATTGTGTTAGTGTGCAGTTTTGTTTTGCCGACGGCGATCAGAGCCGCGGGTGACGAGCCGCCGACCGAAAACAGCTTCAGGTACCAAAACGGAGTTCCGATCATATCGGGACCAATGATTGGGCCCGATATGCCGGAAGCGGCGGCGGACGGAATTAAAGGAATTGATGTCAGCTCTCATCAAAAAATTATTGATTGGGACGCCGTTAAAAACAGCGGAATTGAATTTGCGATTATCCGCTGCGGATTCGGCGATGATTTCAAAGAATATGATGACGAATACTGGGAAAGAAACGTGAGCGAATGCGAGCGCCTCGGAATTCCGTACGGCGTATATCTTTATTCATATGCCGCCAGCCTTTTCGAGGCGGAAAGCGAGGCTGCCCACGCGATAAGGCTGTTAAAAGGACACGATCCCGCCTATCCCGTGTATCTTGATTTGGAGGATAAACTTGTCGGAAGCTGCTCAAATGAGCTTATAGGGCAAATCGCGGATGTTTTTTGCTCAAGACTTCAGAACGAGGGATATGAGGTGGGCGTTTACGCCAATCTTAACTGGTGGAACACGCGGCTGACAAGCAGCGTCTTTGAAAATCATCCGTCCTGGCATAAGTGGGTCGCGCAGTGGAGCTCGTCATGCACATACGGCGGCAGCTATACCATGTGGCAGTATACGGATAACGGCAGCGTATCGGGCATAAGCGGCGGAGTGGATATGGATATCTGGTACGGTGAGCCGAGAGTTTCCAAGGGCATACCCGGAGATATAAACGGTGACGGAACGGCCGACTCCGGAGACGCCGGTATGATACTAAAATTTGACGCCGGAATAATCACTCTGTCGCAGGAACAGATCAAACTCGGAGATATAAACGGCGACGGAATGACCGACGCGGGCGACGCCGGCATAATACTCAGAAGAGCCGCGGGAATTGATTTTTGAAAGGATGAGGTACGATGAGAAAAAGAATAATATGCACAATTATGACAATGGTCTTGTTGATATCAATCATGCCGGGCGTTCAAGCGGCCACATTGACAAATAGTCAAATAGAAGGAGCAATTTCGTGGGCTAGTAACAGGTTAGGTAATCAAAGTTATAATTATTATTGCTTGGCATTTGTATCAGATGCTTGGAAGAGTCAAGGAATAGGAAACAAAGGATATGCATATGCGACCTTAGCAGGCAACGCAATGATTACTCATACTGACAAAAATCCTCCAAGGGGTGCTGTAGTATTTTGGGATTGGTATGGCACAGTTGGCGGCGAATATAGAAATTGGGGACATGTCGGAATAGCATTAGGAGATGGCACAGCAATACATGCCGATTATAATGGAGTAAGAATTACAAAATTGGATATTGACTCATCCCGCAAATATAGAGGCTGGGGCGGTTGGGACGGCCGCGATATACCAAATGTCGACCTTAATAAATCCCGATGGAGAGTAACGGTTCCCGAAGGTATAAACGTGAGAAGCGCCGCAGGAACCGGTCATTCCAAAGTAGGCGCGATACCCTATAACGCATATTTTTACATAACTGAAAGAATATATTCAGGGCAATATACATGGGGAAAAGTTGATAACTATAACGGCATTACCGGTTGGTGTGTGTTAGACTACGCTCAACATATAAGCGGACCAATACCGGAAATAAAAAATGATATATCGGCTCCCATACATCAAGATACCGTTGCTCATGTAAGAGATGGCTATTTTACATTCAAAAACGCTTCTTCAGGAACATTTTTAAACGTATGGGGTGGAGCTGATCAAGACGGAACAGAAGTTACTACATGGACATTCGATGGTTCTATTGACCAAAGATTTAACGTGGTTCACAAAGGTAACGGAAAATATAAGTTATACGCTGAATGTTCAAATAACGGCAGTAACCGCGTGGTAGATATTCGGAGAGGAAACAACGCAGTTGCCGAAGGTCAGTCCGTAGAACTATGGACACCCAATGACGATACCGCTCAGCTGTTTTACATATGGCCCGTAAACGATACGGAATATGTTTTTGAGATTGCATCAAAAGAGGGATATGTCATAGCTCCAAGCGCATCTGCTGCCAATTCAAACAGCAAGAGTTCGCAGCTCAAAGTCCAGAAATATACCGGAGCCCCTAACCAAAAATGGATATTGTGCAACCACAACGGAAATCCGACACAGGCATTTGTTACCTATGCACCGGGTTCATATAAATTAGATACCGGTGGAACTCCTGTGCGATTCAGAACAGGTCCCGGAGTGAACAATTCCGTCGTGGGAAGTGTTCCGGATAAAACTGTTGTTAAGGTGACACAAGTCGACAAAAATTGGGGATATATAAACTATGACGGTAAAAGCGGTTGGATATTGCTTGACTTTCTGGAATACACGGTAACACTAGATTCCATTACTATTTCTACAATGCCGGACAAAATGTCTTATTGCACAGGTGATAAATTCGATCCGTTGGGTATGAAATTAAAGGTTTATTACAGCAATGGACAGTTTGAAGAAATAACAACAGGTTTTACGGCATCAGCTGATTTTAGCACACCGGGAGATAAGCAAGTTACTATTTCTTACAAAGGTAAAACAACTTCTTTTCTGGTTAATGTTAAAGATATTAATGTAAGTGAATTAGATATAGAAGAAACCCTTATAAAAAGAACATATTCAATCGGAGATACGTTAGATACAACGGGGTTATCTCTTATAGTAACATACAACAACGGTACCACAACGTTGGTAGATTCCGGATTTACTGCTGATTACGATTTTTCCACTCCGGGTCGAAAGAACGTCACCATATCCTACGGCGGCAAAACCACATCCTATGAGGTCGAGGTTTTAGAGCGCGACGACGGCAGCAGTCCTTTGATAAACGTCGGCTCGGTATCCGGGTGCCCCGGCGATGTGGTAGAGGTGCCTGTGTCGCTTCGCGCGAATGATATATATGACGGGAATTTCACAATACAGTACGATTCATCAAAAATGAGCGTGATAAAGACGACAGCGCAGGGGGCTTTGACAAATAGGCAGACGATTATTAATGACGCTTACGATACCGACAAGATCAGAGTGTCTTTCGCGGGAACAACATCTGTCTCATGCAATGAGGATATTCTGAAAATCCTATTTAAAATCAAAGATGACGCTCAGGGCGCGGCCGCGCTGTCAATAAGCGATATGAGAATGTATAATATAAACGGCGGCTTGGTTGATTGCGGAATTTCAAACGGAGCGGTCAATATACAATCTCCTGTCGGATCGCCTGTTGTATCAAATGTACAAGTCATGACAACGGGCGGAAGAAAAGTTGTGACAGCGGACGTCGCTATGGGAAACGCGGTTTGCTATCTCGCGAGCTATTCGGGAAATGAACTCATAGAATGTGATGTTCAAAATCCGAATGGCGGCAAAGTGGTACTGTCTGTGGCGGACAACGGCTCACCGGTCAAGCTGATGATATGGGATGAAAATATGTGTCCGCTTATATCGGCGCGCAGCTTATATTAACGGAAAATCAATCCAAAATAATCTTCCCAATTGATCCAAAGGACCGCCCGCAAGAAAACGGGCGGTCTTATAATATTGCTTGGATATGATCTGAACTATATTCCCTTATTTGTAATATAACATATATTATTAAAATATTTTAAATTTGAAATATAATCTGTTTAAAGCGAAAGGGAAATAATAAACTTGCATTTATCCGACAAATATGCTATAATACTAAAATATAAAAACATACCTAAGGAGGGGTAATTATGTTTAAAGAATTTACAGTTACAATACCGACTTTTCCTGACAATGAGTTTGATATAATCAACTACGGCGCGGCGCAGGGAAGCAAGGAGGCCAACACCAAGGCTTTCGCGGCGGCCATAGACGCGGCGGCGGAGCACGGCGGCAGGGTCATTGTGCCCGACGGCGTGTGGCTCACCGCGCCGATAACCTTAAAATCGGGCGTCGAGCTTCATCTTGACGACAACGCTCTGATACTGTTTGACAAGAGCCCGGAAGACTATCCGCTGATCGTCACCGACTATGAGGGAATTAAAAGGATCAGGACCGTGTCGCCCATCACCGCGGACCACGCCGAGAACATCGCCATCACAGGCGGCGGCACGATAAACGGCAGCGGCCAGCTCTGGCGCCCGGTCAAGCGCTGGAAAATGACCGACATACAATGGGACCGCCTGCTGGCGAGATCAGAATACATAATCCACGGCAATGACGGCGAGATCTGGGTTCCGTCCAAATCTATCTACGACGCCAGATACGTGGGCGAGGTTTTCCCCGACGACTATCCCACATACGAGGAAGCTCTCGCGGCTGCCGCTCCGTACTACGACTTCTACAGACCGGTCATGATAAGCCTCAGACACTGCAACAATGTGCTTATCGAGGGCGTTCGTCTTCAGAACTCGCCCGCGTGGAGCGTTCACCCGTACTTCTGCGAGAATCTGACTGTCAGGAACGTTTTCATTACAAACCCGTACTACGCCCAGAACGGCGACGGCATCGACGTGGATTCCTGCAACAAGGTGCATATCCACAACTGCGACTTCCGCACCGGCGACGACGGCATCTGCTTAAAATCCGGCAAAGACAGAGAGGCGAGAAAGCTCAAAAAGCCCTGCGAAAACGTTTATGTTCACGACTGCAAGGTGGGCAAGAGCCACGGCGGCTTTGTTATAGGCAGCGAAATGTCGCGCGGAGTTCGGAACGTGCTTGTGCAGAACTGCACCTTTACCGACTCGGACATAGGCGTGAGATTCAAGAGCGCAATGGGCCGCGGCGGCGTTGTGGAGGACATCTATCTTGAAAATATCCAGATGATAAACATCAAGAACCAGCCCGTTATCATGACGATGGACTATGTCCACAACCTGATGGACTACAGAGATCCCGTCGTTCAGAGCGACGATCCCGAGGATATCCCGGAAATCAGAAATATTTATTTCAGGAACTGCAACTGCATCGGCGCGGGCGCTCCGGTCAAGATCAATCCGCTTGAGGGCTATCCCGAGTCTATCCATGATATTTATTACGAGAACTGCTACCTTGAGGGCGCGGAAAACAATATGTGATTATATAAAAATGCAAAAATATAAATTTATTATAATCGGGTCGGGGTGGCGGTCGCTCTATTATGTGCGCGCGGCAAAGGCTCTGCCCGATATGTTCGAGCTCTGCGCCATGTATTGCAGGACGCCCGAGAAGGCCGAAAAAATGGCGCGGGAAAATAATATACGCGCAACGACTTCGATCGAGGAATGTCTGAGCTTTGAGCCCGACTTCGCGGTCGTGGCGGTCAGCAAGGCCTCGATAGCCGACATCTCTCTCGAGTGGGTCGAGCGCGTTCCGTCCGTGCTGTGCGAAACTCCCGCGGCGCTCGACATTGAGAACCTGAACAAGCTGTGGAAAACTCACCAAGCGGGGCGAAAGCTCGTTGTTGCCGAGCAGTTCACTCGCTTTCCCCAATACAAAGCGCTGATCGAGCTCGCAAACCGAAAGCTCATAGGCGTGCCCGACTTTTTGAATATCTCGCTGGCTCACGACTACCACGGCGCCAGCCTTACGCGGGCGTTGCTCGGCGTTTCGCCCGATGTCGGATTTTCGGTCCGCGGAAAAATTTATAAATATCCGACGGTCGAGACCTTCACCAGATACGAGCGCTTCCACGACGGCAGAACAGCCGACAAAAAGAGGACCGTGGCGGTGTTTGAATTCGAAAACGGAAAGACCGCGCTGTTTGACTTTGACTCCGAGCAGTACCGCTCGCCGATAAGGCACAACTCGGTAAAGCTCCGCGGCCGCCGCGGCGAGATAGCGGACAACACCGTTTATTACCTGAACGATAAATTCGAGGACGTAAAGTCGGAGCTTGAAATAAAAACGCGGACAATCGAAACAGGCGACCCGAACCCGAGCCTCGCCCGGATCGAGGAGGTCACCGACATAACCTTCGAGGGCGAAAAAATCTATACTCCCAAGTTCGGCTTGCGCGGCCTTCCGCAGGATGAGACCGCGGTCGCGGAAATGATGGCGGGTACCGCGGAATACTCAAGAGGCGCCGCTCCCGAGCCCTATCCGCTCACTGACGCCCTGCAGGACGCGTATATGTCGATACTGCTTCACAGAGCGGCCGACAGCGGCGGAACAGTAAAAAGCGAAAAACAGATTTGGAACAAATAAACCAAGGGATTTATGTATGTGCAACATATATAAATCCCTTATTGCTTTTTTGTGCAGAAATATTGATTATTTTTGCAACCTTTTGTGGTATAATTAAGTCTAAGATAATAGAAAGTAATTGTTTTAATTTTCAGCCAAAAAGGAGGACAAAATAATGAGAAAAAACACGAAAAAAATTCTGGCGTCGCTGACGGCGGCAGGCATGATCCTAAGCTGCGGCTCGGCTTTCGCCGCGGACACCCCGGCCTTTGACCTGAGCGGCAGCCCGGTGATCCAAACTCCCGAATCCCAAGAGCCCGCGGCGGCGCACAACGGCGGCACGTTTAACGTTCAAGCGATCGAGCATGACGGAGCTTTGACCGTGCCTCTGCGCGAGGTCATGGAGGAGATGGGCTATGCGGTAGCTTGGAACGATGAAACTCAGGGTATAGACTGCGTGCGCGACGAGACCGTTGTCGGAATGGTTATAGGCGATTTGAAATGTTATCACTACAACAAAATGGCGGCGTATAACAGCAGCGCAGTGCCTTATACCGAGCTTCAGAGCGCGCCGTATCTCTATCAGGACAGCGTGACATATGTTCCGATCGAAATGCTGACCTCGGTTCTGGACGTTTCGGTTTACATCGGCGACGAAAATGTTGTGACTATCGCGGAACCCGCCAAAGTTACGCTTAACTCGGTTCAAGCCGACGATGACGGAATATATTTAAGCGTGAACGATCCGAAGCGCGGCGAGGTTATCGTTCGGTTTTCCGACACGATCGTTATTCCCGAAGATTATGACCTTACGGCCATGCCCGAGGGCGCGGAACTTGAAGTTGAGTACGGCCTCGCCATGACGATGAGCATTCCGCCTCAGACCACGGCGATAAGGATCATACCGCCGGCCATCGAGACCGTCGACGACAGCGTGCCCGGAACGATCGTGAAATTCAAATCCCTTGAAAGCGACGAGGACGGAGAGTATATCATAGTTGAGGACGAGACACACGGCGAGGTTATCGCGAGGATCACCGACGAAACCAAGATCACGGGCATTGTGCTTTCCGATCTCGCCGAGGGGAACACCATTTCGGTCGAGTACGGCCCGGCAATGACCATGAGCATACCGCCTCAGACTACGGCGGTTTCTGTCGGCCTTCCTTATGTTGAGTCCATCGACAGCGCCGAGTTCAGCGGCACGATCACCGAGCGGAATATCGAGGCGGGTCAAATTGTGATCGACGAAAACGGAACGGCCAGAGCACTGAACATTGACGACGGCACAAAAATCACCCACGGCCTTGACAAAAGAATTTATAAAATCGACGACCTGACGGTCGGCACAAAAATAACGGGCGTGCGCGAAGCGGCAGAGACCCGCAGCATTCCGCCCCAGTCATACGCGATTTCGATAGAGATTGCCGAATAAATAATTAAGCAAAAAAGCCTTTTCCGCCAAGCGCAGAAAAGGCTTTTTTATTTGTGCCAAATTATAATAAAATTAAAACACACAGTATGCGTCCATATACTGCTCCATACGCTCAAGCATCGAGGCGTCGGCGCCGCTCTGCTTCAGATACTCGTGTATGTCGCGGACGGTGACTATCGCGTGTACATTGATCCCGAAATCTTCCATAACTTCCATGATCGCGGTCTTTCCGGGGGTTTGACCCACCTCGCAGCGGTTGACCGAGATAAACATATGGGGCACGGTCACCTTTGCCGCTCCGGTCAGGATCGGAATGGTCTCGCGGATGGCGGTGCCGGCGGTGATAACATCTTCAATGATTATAACGCGGTCGCCGTCCTTGGGCTTATAGCCCACCAGCGAGCCGCCCTCGCCGTGGTCCTTTTCCTCCTTGCGGTTGAAGAAATACGGCTTATCGATCCCGTACTCATTATAGAGCGCGGCCGCGGCTGACGCCGCCAGAGGTATTCCCTTGTAGGCGGGACCGAACATACAGTCAAAATCGTCACCGCACTTCTCTTTGATAAGCGCCGCG
The DNA here is from genome assembly GCA_947585115.1 of uncultured Monoglobus sp. Classification (GTDB taxonomy): domain Bacteria; phylum Bacillota; class Clostridia; order Monoglobales; family Monoglobaceae; genus Monoglobus. The sequence goes on along the minus strand of CANPWW010000013.1, from coordinate 3,184 downwards.
TAGAACTTCGAAAGCGCGGCTATCTGCTTTCCCGTTCTGTAGTTTCCGGTGTTTACAAAATACGGCGTGTTGCGTCCGCTCTTTGTCACAAAGTCGCCGAAACGCAGCACGTCGGACTCGATCATAAATTCGATAAATTGTTTTTTTGATTCGTTAAGCATTGCTGCTCCTCCTTTTTTATATTTATGGTATTGTATTCGCATATCAACGGGCGGATACTATCCGCCCCAACAAACGTAGTGATTACGTGTAGGGGACGGCGCCCTCGACGTCCCGCCTGCCGCCCGTTTTTCTTTCTAAATTACGGTTGCCAACGCCACTATCAAGGGCATGGTTATTACCGACAGCAGCGTTGTTATCGACACGCAGGCCGCCGAAAGCGTGGTGTCGCCGCCGAACTTTTCGGCGAACATAGTTGTCGCCGCCGCGCAGGGCGCTGACGCCGCGATAACGCACGCCACCAAGATCGTGCCGCGTATTCCGCAAAGATACAGACCGCCCAGCATTATAAGCGGCGATATTATCAGCCGAACAAACATGGCCGCATATGTGCCCGCGCCTTTTATGTTAAACCTGGCCGACGCCAGATGATAACCGATGACTATCATCGGAAGAGGCGTGTTGAGCGCCGCCAAGTAACCTATCGGTTCCGAGATCACCTGCGGCAGCCTGAGCGAGAGCACAAACACCAACAACCCGGCGGCCGTGCCGATGATGCCGGGATTTATAAAGGCTTTTTTTAGCGAAATGCTCCTGACGCCGCCGTCCATAAGGAACACGCCGTAGGTCCACATCACGATGTTGAACACCGCGATATAGGTCGCGCCGTAGAAAACTCCGTCGGCGCCCAGCAGCGCATTCTGGAGCGGCAGCGACATGTAGCCACAGTTCGAGAACACCGCGCCGAAACGCAGCACGTTCTCGCGCCTCTTGTCCTTGTCATGTATAAACAGATGCGCGATCACTATCGTCGCGGCGTGTGACAGCAGCGACGCGGCGAACGTTATACCCAGACCCTTGAGCATGGCGGGATCAAAATCCCTCTGATATGAATGGACTATAACGCACGGCGTCACTATGTACAGCAGAAAGTCGATTATGCTCTTGACCGCGCCATCGCTCAGCAGTTTCGCCTTGGCGCAGCCGAACCCCACCGCGATCAGCACGAACAGTATAATGACCTGCGTGCCGACTATCAATATATTTTCGGTCAATTTCATCCCTTCTCAGCAAATAAATTTCGGATTCTTTCGGCGTTCTCAAACGTCAGATCATAGCCATACCGGTACACTCCTTTGATTCTGTCCATATCCTTTTCAAAGGAGTCGATCTGCGCCTCCTCGCTCGGGCGCAGGCTCACCGCCCTGCCCTGCTTTTCAAGAAACGCGCAGTACTCCAGCTGCCTGTTGTAGACATCATGCCTCGTCAGCAGCGGCTCGATAAGGTTCGGATATTTTTTGCGGTAGACCTTGGCCGCGAACTTGTTGGCGCCCGAAGGCGTTTTGCGGTAGCTCGCGGGCCGCGTCAAAACGATAAGCAGCTTGTCGCAGCCGTCCTTCTCCGCCTGCCGCGCCGGTATCGGGTCGCAGATGCCGCCGTCAAAATACTCCCTGCCCTCGACCTTAATCGGCGGAAACGCCAAAGGCAGCGCGCAGGTCGCTTTAAGCAGCTCGCAGTTTGTCTCGGGGTTCTTGGCGTCAAGATAAAACGGCCTGCCGAGCTCCGCGTCGGTCACGCCCGCCTTGACGACGCCCGGGCTGTTATAATATGTGTCATAGTCAAAGGGTATCAGCTCGTTGGGCACCGTCTCATATATAAATTCAAGCCCGAACATGCTGCGCTCCTTTAAAAAATTTCTCATTCCGATGTACCGCTTGTCGTGGCGGTAGTTGGTTATTATCTCAAGATTGCGCCCCTTCTGCCTTGAAACGTATGAAACGCCGTCCGCTATCCCAGCCGACACTCCGATAACATAAGGGAAGTGAATATCCATCTCAAGCAGCGCGTCCATAACGCCGCACGAAAATATCGGACGGAACGTTCCGCCCTCCAGAACCAAGCCCTGCATATTATTCCTCTTTTCTTGATTTTAAGACTAACATATATAGAATAACATATTTGATAAAAAATGGCAACAGATTTTTATTTTAAAGTTTTGTATTAATTATATCGCTCCAAAAAATCCGATACTGTCATAATAAAAGGCTTTTGCGGAAAATGCTTGATGTTTCCGGTCACCAAAACCGCGCCGCAGAATTTGGCGACCTCGTAAAACTTTTTATCGCTTTCATCTATAAAATCATCGCCCGCTTTTTCGGCGACAACCGAACTGCCGTATGTTTCGATCAAATCAAGAACCGAGTTGATCTCCCACTCGCTAAAACCGAATTTGGGTCTGCGCAAAACTTCGCGGTACTCCGTCATTATTCTGTGATCATAGCATATCGTGTGCCTACAGTTTAAAACCATGCCCAAAATTTCGGCGGGCTTGCCGTCTCTGGACCAAAACGCGGAAACAATGACATTTGTGTCAACAACAATATTCATTCCCTCTCACCTCTGCGAGCCGCGGCGATCTCAGCCTCGATCTCCTCATCGGACATATATCCCCGTTCTGCGGCTTTAGCGCGCATTGAATTAAAGGCGATCATCGCTCTCGCCTGCCGAACCGCCTTTAATGTTTCCTCAAACGAACCGTCGGTAATATCCAGCATCAGCGCGGTCGGCTTACCGTTGTTGGTAATAACCACCTCGCCGTCCGCGGATAAATTCTCCCAAACGCTTTTCGGAGTGGTTCTTAAGTCTCTGACCGAATAAAAATTCATATTATCACCTCAATGATATTATACAATATTGTGGCACGATTGTCAACAAATAATGTATACGATCGTGTAATTTTTTAAAACTATTATGTTGCAACCCATGTCACAAATACGGCTACTCCGTCCTCGAAACTTATTCTGATCAATATGTCATCAATTGTTTGATGTCCGGCGTAATAATCATAAACTGTCCGAGCGCCTTGTGTTGACACATCACACGGATCACCGAGAAGATCTATGACCTGCCGCTCCGTCATATTCATGACCCGCGGTTCAAGCTCATCGATCATATACAGCCTCAAATCGGGATACTCGTTCCAACGCCCAACGTCAAAATGAGATACATGGCTCGAAACACCCAT
>CANPWW010000012.1 GCA_947585115.1 uncultured Monoglobus sp. | reverse complement strand
CTGTTGTGAAGTTTGAGTTTGTGCCCGTGCCGCCCGTGCCGTACGAGGGTTTGCGCGTAGGCATGGGAGCCGATGTGGGCTCAGCCGATTGCTCCGGTGTTGTATTTTCTACCGAAAGTGTTACCGAATAGTTATTGCCTTCCGCGTCCTCGATAACAATATCGTTATCGCCTGCGGGCAGTGTGCTCAGGAAATCTTTGTTAAGCGTAACCTTTCCTGCCTGAACGGTATAATTTTCGGGAGCGACAACCGTTCCGTTAACCTTTATCATACTAACCGATGTAACGGTGTCGGGAAGTGTTACAACAACATCTTCGGGTTTCTCGCCGTCAAATTTTTGATCCTCAAGAGGCTGAGGTGTCGCTGTAGCGGGGGCCTCCGTAGCAGGTGCATCCGTAGCGGGAATTTCTGTTGCCGGAGCCTCTGTAGCGGGTGCTTCCGTAGCAGGTGCCTCTGTTGCCGGAGCCTCTGTAGCAGGAACTTCCGTAGCAGGTGCCTCTGTAGCGGGCGCTTCTGTAGCAGGCGCTTCTGTTGAGGGTGCCTCCGTAGCAGGTGCTTCCGTGGCGGGTGTTTCCGTAGCGGGAGGCGTTGTCGGAGCTGTTCCGCCGATGTACGGTGTTGAAGGCGCGTCGGGATTCGGAGCGATAATATCGGCTACCGTCTCCGCCGCGTAGTTATGCTCATCGGGTATGATCTGGCTTTCCTCGTTGGGTTCCTGAGTTAAGATAAAGCAGAATACCAGCGCTTTTGCGGCCTTCGCTCTTGTAACCTCAGCCTTGGGCTCAAGTTCATCACCGTTTATGATAACGCCTCTGGCGATACCATTTTCGGTTCTGATGAGGCCCAAGTTATAGGCTTCCTTAACTTTTCCGTAAAGCGACGGGTCGATATCTGAAATATCCTTGAGCGCGGCCCAGCCGGTGAGTGGGTTATATGTGGCTCCCTCGTATTTGATGTTGGGGTCATAGCCGGGATCTCCGGGCGCGGGCACACTTCCGGTCTGGTTCATGTACTCAACCTTGTTCCATGAGCCGTCCTCTTTTTTACCGTATGCCGCAAGATACGCGTCGTGCAGTACAGCGCCCATAGCCTCGCGGGTCAGCGCGGCGTCGCTTGCAATAATCGTGGAGCTGACGAACGTGGGCTCGCTCTTGTATATTGCCGAAACCTCACAGTCGCCGTCGGCTTCGAAAACAAGCTCTCTGCCTGTGCCAAACTTTGCGGGATTTCCGTTTAATGTGATCTTGTCGTTCAGATAACCGTCATTTGCGATTGCCACTACTCTGATTTCATCGCCTTCGTTTACGATAAGCGACTCTTTTGATTGAGGATAGTCGTTCGACTCATATTTAAGACCAAAGAGTCTGGCTGTGCCGCCTTTTCCCCAAAGCTGATAATCAACGCCCGCTTTTACGTTAAATTGGGCGGTGCCGTATGTCCATTCGGTGTTGCCGGTTTCATCGAGAGTTTTGCTTTGAGTCTCTGTGTCGCTTATGAGTTCAAATGGTTTGTGGCCCTGAAAATATCCGTAAACTGTCAGCAAACCGTCAGCCTTTGAATGATATTTCGCAATCTTTTCCGGGCCGCTGTTGCGGACTTCGATATAGTTGCCGGTAACGACATTGTCAGTAAAAGACGCGTTTTTATCATTCTTAGCAACCAGATTTTCGGGAGCCGTTACTTCCATGTATTCATCGGAGATAAATACTTCGTTGGCTTTAATTTTTGATGCTTCCGGAACATCTTCCGTTTTCGTGTCAAACGCGCTGTTGTTATAGACGGTGATCTCGCCGCCCTCAACCTGCTTGACGGTGATGGTGTACTGTGTCGCCGCGGCCTGAGCCTCAGAGGGTGTATACTCGGCGGGACCCAATACAACGGGAATGTATTCCGAGGCTTCAGCCGGAGGATTCTCCGCCTGCAGCTCGGCATATGTCTTGGTGTAACTTGTCAGTGAGTTCTCGGGCAAATTGAATACTTTTTCCATGCCTCTCGCGAACTCGCCTACTGTGATCGCCTGGGTGGGCTTGAAGTTGTTGTCGTTGTCCTTGTGGAGAGCGCCCAGCTGCAGAGCCTTCTCGATAGAGGTCCTGTAGTAATAGTTGTCGCTCGCCTGCTTGGTCGCGCCGGGAACAACGTCGACCGCGTCAACGTCGCTCGCCTGCTCGGGCAGTACCGCCGACCAGTCGTGGTTCTCGGAAGCCGCGGCTGTCTTGACTGTCTCGGGCATGTACGAAACAAGCTTTTCCATGATAGCCTTGTCGGTATATTTGTCCTCAGCGGCAACGCTCTGGTCATAGATGCTCTGGAGCATTATGCGGCAGAACTGTTTGGCGGCCGCTTCTCTGTAGTGAGTGCCGTCGCCGTTGGCGCCGTTCGCGGAGTTGTTGGCTGGTGTTTCGCCTGCCTCAACGCTGTTGTATGTCCATGTGCCCTCGTTTTTATCGAGCTTGCTGTAATAGTCAACAACGCCCTGATACAGTTCAACATAAGCTACCTCGGGATCGGATGTCGCTTTTGCCTTCATGTTGGCGGGTGAGTCGGGGTTGAATGTCGTAGCTCCGCCTGCATTTCTGGGCATGGGAGATACCAGTACCGGAACCATGCCGCGCGCCTTGATCGCGTCAACATACATATTGAGCCATCTGTTATAAAGCGCGTTGCTTTTTCCCTTGTCGCCGTCCGCGTACTGGCAGCCTCTGTCAAAGCGTGTCTCGGCGGGAGACTCGTCGTTATGCGCGGAGTGCAGGAACACATAGTCGCCTTCCTTTCCATTTATAAGAACGTCGTCAAATCTGCCTTCTGTGTAGTTGTTTCTCATGCAGCGTCCGCCCATTGAGTAGTTAACAACATTGACCTTGCTCGTGTCAAAGTATTTGTAGAGCGTTTGGCCCCATGAGCTTATCGTCTCGTTGAAAGTGTATGTCTTCTGTGTCGAGTCTCCCAAAATATGGATCGTGGGCTTGTCGCCCGCCGCCGCTTTCTCAATAGGCGTAATGCTGATCGATTTTACGGTAACGGTCTGGGGCTTGTCGGCCGTGGGAAGAGTTGTGGGTTCGATGTCGATCTCAACAAAGCTTTCGCCGGTCGCGAAGTCATATGTCCATGTGGTCGCCGTCTCGTCCCATTTGGCGATCGCTGTTCTTGCGACATGACCCGCGGTATCCCAGGGATTCGCGCTTGTCAGTCTTGAGGAGTCCATACCTGTGGGAGCGATCTTTGTGTTTGCCGACGTGGAAGCTCCGCCCAGCGTAACCTCGATGTGATACGCGCCGGGATCAACGTCCTGTCTGTAGATAAGACCGCCGTAGTTGGCGTAGCTGGAGCTGCCCTTGTACTTGCTGCTCAGATACTCTCCGTCGCTTTCGGTCACGCCGGCGCCGTCCGCGCCGATAGTGATCTTGTCAGTGCCTGCAACGACCCTGTCATAGCCCTCGGCCATGATAGCGCCCGAAGTCGAGACAAAGCCGCTTTTTTTCTCTGCTGTGTAAACCGGAACTTCGGAAAGAGTCGTGAAGTCAATGGTCACAGCGTCCGCCGCCTGTGCGTCGTCAGCCGCGAATACAGCCACGCCGGTGAACATTGTGGCGATCATGGCGACAGCCAGCGCCAGGCAAAGCAATCGTGTTTTTATCATATAATTTCCTCCTTTTTGCGCTGTAAGATTTTGTAAAAACAGCACAATATTATAATATAATTATAACATATAATTATGCAAACGCAATACCCAATTTTAAGAAATTTTAAATACCGGATAATAAAAAAATCGGTGCAATACACAAGTATATTGCACCGATCAGTTTGCCAGCTTAACTAAATTTGAGTAAGTTCCCGGAATATTTTTGAGTTCTTCATGCGTGCCGCTCTGTGCTACGCGACCGCGCTCAAGGACGTAGATACGATCAGCCTTTTCGATGGTCGAGAGCCTGTGCGCTATCATTATAACAGTGCGCCCTTTCATCAGCGCCTCAATGCTCTTTTGCACCACACGCTCGTTTTCGGTGTCAAGGGCGCTTGTGGCTTCGTCCAGCAGCAGTATCGGCGCATTTTTGAGAAACGCTCTGGCGATGGCTATCCTTTGCCTTTGTCCGCCGGACAGGCTCTCGCCGCGCTCGCCGACCCGAGAATCGTAGCCTTTTGGCATGTTTGTGATAAAATCGTGCGCGCCCGAGGCCTTTGCCGCCGCGATTATTTCCTCGTCCGATGCGCCCGGCCTGCCGTAGCTTATGTTCTCGCGAACCGTTGTGTCGAAAAGATACGCGTCCTGCGGCACGTATGAGATCTTGTCCCGAAGTTCCTCCAATGAATATGAGTTAATATTACGGTGCGCGAAATATATTTTTCCGGTGTTGTTTCGGTAAAAGCCGAGAAGGAGTTTGAGAGTCGTGCTTTTTCCGCCTCCGCTCGGCCCGGCCAGCGCGGTGACCTTTCCCTCGTCGGCGGTAAGGCTTAATCCGCGCAGAACGCGGCCGCGTTTGTCGTCGTAGGTGAATTCAACGTTTTCAAATTTAATATAGTCCCTGTCGGTATCGGCGTTTCTGTCGATGAGCGGTGCGCGTGTCTCGCGGTCGCGGCAGAGTATCTCGTCTATAAGTTCCGCCGCCGCGGCGCTCTCCTGCATCATTCCCCACGAGTTTCCGAATGTCATCAGCATGCTGCTCACGTTTCCCTGAACGCTGAGTATCGCGAACACGGTTCCGAAGTCGCAGAATCCCAATGCCGCCATGACCGCGCCTATCGTTATCAGCACAAAATTATTCAGGAAAATAAGCAGATTGTCAACGCTGCTCAAAGCGCCCATTTTTGATATTCGCTTTATTCTTTTGCCAGCCACGGTGTTATTTGCGTCCTCATATTTTTTAACCGATCTTCCGTCGATGTCAAACAGCTTTATTATTCTGAATCCCGCCAGCAGATCCGAAAGCCGCGCCAAAAGCGCCGACTCGCTCCGCTGTATCTCCTTGCCCAGACGGCGCAGAGGCACTGTGAATCTGATATTCACGATAAAAGTGATAACGCAGGTTATGATAGAGACCAGACCCAATCGGGCGTCTAGCGCCAGGATAAACACGCACGAGGCGCCGCCGCCGAATATTGCGCGCACTATGTTCGGAAAGCTGTTGGTGTACGCTCGTTTCATGTTTTCCACATTGCTGTTGAGCCTGTAAATACTGTCCGCGCTGTGGTTTTTCTCGTAATAATCCACCGGCAGAAACTCCATGTGCCGAAACAGGCGGCAGCGGATATCGCGCATTATATGGCGTATCGCCTTTATTTTATAAAAACGCGAGAAAATATCCCCCGTGTAAAATATCAAAGCCGAAACGCCGAACCATAAGGAGATCATGAACAGATGAAAATCAAGAGCTGTGACCGAGTTAACCACGCCTCGGTTGAGCAGAGCGAACAGTATATCCGCCGCGTAGGTGAGACCCGCGTCAAGCGCGACCATAGCAAAATACATACGCTTGCGGACGCGCATTATCGAGAAGCAGACTTTGATACCGATTTTTCTTTTCTCTTGTTTCATTCGGGATCACCTCCCGTATTGTTGAGTTTGGCGTAAACTCCGCCAAGGCTCATCAGCTCGTCATGCTTTCCGCACTCGGCGATAACTCCGCCGTCAATAACGGCTATGCGGTCGGAGTCCTTTATCGTTGACAGCCGATGCGCCACTACCAGCACGGTCCTGCCGCAGCTTAAATCGTCAAGCGCTTTCTGCACCTCGGCTTCGGCCTTGACGTCAAGGGCGCTGGTTGCCTCGTCCAGCAGCAGTATCGGCGCGTTTTTCAGAAACGCACGCGCTATCGCTATCCTCTGTATCTGTCCGCCTGAGAGACGGCAGCCGCGTTCGCCGACCTTGGAATCATAGCCGTTTTCGGTCGCTGTTATAAAATCGTGGGCGTAGGCTGCCTTGGCCGCCGCGATGATCTCGTCGCGGGAGGCTCCCGGCTTGCCCATGGCTATATTGTCGTATATCGACTCGGGAAACAGATACGTTTCCTGAGAGACATACGAGATCATTGCGCGCGTTGACTTAAGTTCCCTCTCGTTTATGTCGATGCCGCCGATCTTAATGCTGCCCGAATCCGGAGCGTAAAATCCGCATACCAATCCCAAAAGTGTGCTCTTTCCGCATCCGCTTGCTCCCGCGAAGCCGACCTGCTCGCCCTTCGCTATGCTGAGCGAGATGTTTTTCAGAACAGGTTTGCCGCTTTCGTACTCAAAGGACACGTCCGAAAACTCGATCGCGGGAACATCGTTCGGCAGCTCGCTTGAAACAATTCCGCCCTCGCGCTCTATCGGCTCATTTATTATGGAAAACAGACGTTCCGCCGAGGCCGTGGCCGTGCGGAAGTTGAAAAACATCTGCGATGAGCGGATGATCGGGCTCAAAAGCTGGGAGATAAGAGAGGTAAAGGCAACCAGCGCGCCGAGCGTCAGGCTGCCCTTAAAGCACAGCAGACCGCCGTATATCAGACAAACGGTGAGAGGCACATGCCGCGCAAGCTGGAAAAAGAAGATGCCGCGGTACTGGATCCTGTCGTTGCCCAGCGCCATATCGGTGGCTTTGTCTATACCGCTGTCATACTTTTCCGCAAGTGCGTCCTCAATATTATATGATTTCACGATCGGGATGCCGCCCACCATGTCGGCAACCGTGTTGCTGACCAAGCCCAGATAGCGCATGTATTTTTTGGAGCCGATCTTAAAGGGTATCGAAAAACGCGCACCTATCGCGACGAAGATCGGCGCCGAAATTATCGAAGCCAAAAGCAGAGGGGGATTCAGCCTTATCAGAAATACCAGATAGAATATAAACGTGAACGGTATCTCCATCATCGCTATAAAGTCGCTCTCCATAAAAAACTGAACGTTGTCCGCGTCGGAGCTCATCTTCGACAGCATTTCTCCGCTGCGCACCGAGTTCATGTAATCGATCGGGATTTTTGATATCCTTTTCGCGCTGTCGCGCTTGATGTCTCGGATCATTCCCGTCGAGAATCTGCCCGCGGCGTAGGCGCTTATATAGACCGCCGCCATAATGCCCGCAACGCAGAGAGCAGCGATTAAAAATATGCGAGGCACAGCCGAAAGCTCGCCGGCCTGTGCGGAGTCCACGATCTGTTTCAGACAGTCGGTCTTTCTGACCTCGAGCCATGACGACAAAACCGTTCCCGCTGCAGCGGCGGCGGCCCACATGATATATGTTTTCGCGTATTTGGCGATATTTTTGTATATACCTGAGTTTTGACTGTTGTTATCCATGCCATAAATTTTAGCACAGAGAAAAACGGATTGTCAATAAACGTCAGCGCGAATTATGCGAAGTCGATAATTAATCAAAGAAACGACAAATTATAAATATTAAATAAAGGTGTTTTTTGAAAAATGATGTCAATAAATCAAAGTAGTGATTATTGATTCACAAATCACTACTTTCCCACCTCCGTCAGGCTATCGCCTGACACCTCCTCCCGGGAGGAGGCAGAAGATAGGCGCCCCCTCGGGGGAGCTGCCAACGTAGGGATTAGGAAATAGGATCTAGAGACTAGGCTCGCCCCTTGGGGAGAGCTGTCAGCGGAGCTGACTGAGAGGGGTCCTAGTCCCTAGTTACTAGTCTCAAGTCCCTATGTTGCCCCCTCTCCGACCGCAAGCGAGCACCTCTAATGAAGCGCTTGGTGAAAATCGCAAGCGATTTTCAAAGGTCGCTTTGAACCCGCAAGCAAGCTTGCTGATTATCCCCAAGGGGCGAGGCAAACGGGCGGATATTATCCGCCCGTCAAATACTAAACCGTTTCGGTGCCGCATTCGGAGCAGAATTTGCCTGTCACCATTTTGCGGCATTTGGGACAGAATCTGTCTCCGGCGGGCGCCGCCTGCTGCTGAGCCGCGGCTCCGTTTTGCTGCGAGTTCATCTGCTGCGTCATCTGCTGAGCCATGGCGAGGCCCATTCCCATCTGGGCACCCGCGGCCGCCACGTTGTTTCCGGCGCCCGGGTTGTTCATGCTGTTTGCCATCTGGACCGCCGCGTAGTTCGCCACGTTGTTTCCGACGAAGGAAGTGGCGGCTACCTGCTCGGCTACCTTCATAACGTCCTCGGGGTAGTTCACGTCGGCAATTGTCAGATCGACCGTGTCCATTCCGAAGGTGTTGGTGATCGTGTTCAGCCGCGCGCATATATCGTTTCCGATCTCAAGGCTGTTCGCCTGTATGCTGATAAGCGCGTTGGTGGATATGTTGCTTTGGCCCTTTAAAATAGCCTCGGCCACAACAGCGTTGAGTTTGCCCATGATACGCTCCGAGATATCGTCTATCGTGAACTCGTCCTTAACGCCCGCGATAGCAGCGATAAAGCCTTTTATCGCCTCGGGATCGTCCGAGAATTTCACAATGACGTTTCCGTTCATTCCCACCGGGATACCCGTGGGAACTTCAGCGGTGGGGATCATGATCCTCTGTCTTGTTCCCCAGTTGACAAGCACTTGTTTTGTGTTGATAAAGTAAACCTCGGCTCTCATTCCGGTGTCGCCGAACAGGTGAATCCAGCCCTTTAAGGTGCTGAGAAACGGCGTGATCTCCGAGTCGATATCAAAATTTCCTTCCTTTTCAAACAAACCCGTTTCAACTCCGTCGGCATAGAAGATAGCCTTCTGACCGGGACGCACGATAAGGTGCGAGCCTTTCTTGATCTCTTTCGCGGGCCATTTGTAACAAAGGACGTCCGATCGCGACTCATCCCATTCGATCGTGTCTCTGCCCTGTCCAAACCATGCCATAAAAATTACCTCTCTTTCCTATTTATATAATAAAATAAATATATTAATTCTGTGTTATCTCCCCGCCGCTCAGATCGGGATAGTCGTAATACGAACCGCCGCTGTTGTAATTATTATAATAGTTGTCATAGCCGCCGTAATTGTCATAGTCGTTATAATACTCATAGTAGCCGCTGCTCGGTTCCTGGCTTTCCGAGCCGTTGTTCAGCGTTGACATATCCCATATCAGAAACAGCGCCACCGCGACAGCCGCGATAAGCACGGCGACCGCGATCTTGAGCGGGCTGTAGGGCCGCTCGCCGCATATGTTTCCCGTGTCGCCGTTTATGGCGTAGGTATAATTCTTTTTGTTATACACAAAGTTAGATATCCACACAGGCGCCAGAATCTGCTTGTAGCACGGGTCGCCGTAATCGGCATTCACTCTTGAGACCGTGGCGGTGTTGAATCCGCGGGCTATTATCGAGTTTTGGGCGCGTGCCTTGAGCTCGGCGTCAACCTGGTTCTTGACGCGTTTGAATCCCTCGACTGCCGAAAACGCGTACCTCTCCGAGTTCACACCCGACAGAAAAGCGGGGGAGTAGGGGTAGCTGCCTTCCTGGGTATTGAACGGAAGTATGCCGCTGAGCGTTTTCGCGTTTTTGTCAGTCCCGGCGAATACGGGAACATCGTCCAGCCGCTCCGAGACGGTGCCGCTGACCGGGAACCAGTTGGTCTGCGAGCGGATATTTCCCTTGCCGTCACGCACCGATACTATTCTGCCGCCCATGCCCGTGTATGTGGCGGTCACGTCCAGATCGTATGTCCAGATAGGAATATAGACGGGCGTCAGCTTTCCCGTCTGATACGCCAGTTTCAGCTTGCTCGGCGCGAACCAGCGGTGGCGCACCCATTGCTTGAACCGCGCCTTGGCGTCGTCCTCGTCGATCATAAAAGGCACAACGCCGTCGGGCGGTATACCGAAGGCCTGGCTCTTGGCGTCGACCTGAGACGAGCCGCACATGGGACACACGGCCGCAGTCTGGTTGGCCTCAAACTCTATCTGGCTGCCGCAGGTCTTGCAGTATATGACGCGGCGCACGTTTGAGGGCGCGTTCTCGGCGTCCGAGTTGTCCGAAGTGCTTGTGACCGAGGCGCCCGTCAGCTCGTCCTCGCGCTTTTGGTATTGAGAAAGAGGATGCTCGAGCACCTTTTTGTTGTCGGTGTCAAGCTCCCCGGGCGTGCCGCATGACGAGCACATAAATCCGCGTTTTTTTATGTTCCATTTCATAATGCCGCCGCAGTTCGGGCATTTGAAGTTTTGTATTTCGGGTTCTCTGTCCCGCGGGGCGTTGTTGCCGTTGTTAACTTCGTCGCTCATATTATCACCTCGAATTAAATATATTTTACTATAGTATTTTAAACTTGTCAAATTATTTGTAAAAAAAGCTTGCATTTTGTCTTATATGATGATATAATTAGTACAATTAAAATTGCCGCGTCAAATTGCGCGGCGCTCCGGAGAAACCCGCTTGCGGTCGCAGGCCGCAGATCGGGGGCCGAAGGTGTACGGCGAGAGCCAATCTCTCAGGCAAAAGGACGGAGGTATTTCAGCGCGAGCTGCGATATTTTTCTTCATTTTTGTTTGAGCTTGAATCCTACGGATTTCGGCTCTTTTTGTTATGTAAAAAATAAATTAATATATTAATTAAATAAGGGGAGTAATATTCTATGCAAAGCTTTCTCGACGTCGTTGCGAAGGTCAACGACGCGGTAAACGGCGTAGTCTGGGGATGGCCCGCGCTGATCCTGTTGGCGTTTGTCGGCGTTCTCATGACCTGCCTTACCAAGTTCTTCCAGCTGACCCATATCGGGCATTGGTTCAAAAACACTATCGGCGCCATATTCGGCGACAAACATGTCATAGAGCACACCAAGGACAAGTCGATATCCCAGTTCCAGAGTTTGTGCACGGCGCTCGCGGCGACCGTCGGAACAGGAAACATCGCGGGCGTGGCCTCGGCTATCGTTATCGGCGGCCCCGGCGCCGTGTTCTGGATGTGGCTGATCGCGTTCTTCGGAATGATGACAAACTATTCCGAGAATGTTCTGGGTATCCTTTACAGGATAAAGAACAGAGACGGAGAATGGAGCGGCGGCGCGATGTACTATCTGCGCGACGGTCTCGGCTCAAAGCCGCATTGCAAGTATATCGGCATGGTGCTGGCGGTACTGTTCAGCTGCTTCTGCATGCTGGCGTCGTTCGGTATCGGAAACATGACCCAGGTCAACACGATCACGACAAACATGCAGTCGGCGTTTAACATTCCGAGGATCGTGACGGGCATTGTGGTAATGCTGCTCGCGGGTCTGGTTATCATCGGCGGAATCAAGAGGATCGCCGCCGTTACCGAAAAGATAGTTCCTGTTATGGTAGTGCTGTATTTTCTGGGCACGATCGCTATCTGCGTTATACATATCGGCAAGTTCGGCGAAGTGTTCGGCGCTATATTTAAGGGCGCGTTTTCGGTTAAGGCCGCGGCGGGCGGCGGTATCGGAGCGGGCATTGCCATGGCGATACAGATGGGCATGAAGCGCGGCGTTTTCTCAAACGAGGCCGGTCTCGGCTCATCGGTAATGGTTCACTCAAGCTCCAACGTCAGAGAACCTATCAGACAGGGTATGTGGGGAATATTTGAGGTATTCGCCGACACTATCGTTGTCTGCACACTGACCGCGTTTTCGATCCTTTCGTCCGGCCTATTCAATCTCGAAACCGGTATGCCTTATAACGAGATCGCCAACACGGGCGACCTTGTGGGAAATATTTTCGGTCAGACCTTCGGTCCCGTCGGCGCCTGGTTCGTCGCGATCGCTATGCTGCTGTTCGCATTCTCCACGGTGCTCGGATGGAGCCACTACGGAACCAAAGCCTGTGAGTTTTTGTTCGGAACAGGCTCGACCATGCCCTACAGGATAATTTTTGTTATCGCTATCCTGGGCGGCGCGCTGATGGGCGAGAATCTGGCGTGGGACCTTTCGGACACGTTCAACGGACTGATGATGCTGCCAAACCTGATAGGCGTGCTGGTTCTGTCGCCGCAGGTTTATAAGTGCACAAAGAACTATGTTGACCGCCACTTCAGACATCTTGACGTGACGCCTATGCTCTCGATGGACCCCAAGATCCAGGCCGAGAACGAGGAAGCTGTAAGACAGGGCGGAGAATAAAAATTGCGGTATAAAAAACGAGGGTATACGGCGAATAGCCGTATACCCTTGTTTTATATCGGGCTTGCGGGCCCGTTTTATTTTGCCTCAACGGGAGCGCTCAAGGGCTTCATGCCGTTTTCGCTGTCCCAGATGAACAGTTTGACCGTGCCCGAAGAGGGTTTCTTGAAATCAAGATATTTAATTTCCGTGCCGCTTATGTCATACATAGTTGCGGATGTCAGAACCGTATCTTGGCTGTACACGCCGATAATCAGTTTGGCTTTCGGCGCGGCGTCCGAGCCGTAATACTTGATCTCCGCACTTAGGGCTCCGTCCGCTCCGAATGCCGCGCTTGCTATCTCATACGGGTATTCATGCGCTGTCGGGGGCTCGGTCGGAGTCGGCGTGTCGGTCGGCTTGGGATCATTGTCAAGCTCGGCGATGTAAATGTTGTCAACTCCAAGCTCGATTATTTCGCCGGCATCGTTTGTGCCTTTTGTCATAACGGCCATACCTGTCATAACAAGGCGCGGGATCGCGCTTTCTTCAACTTTTATTGTGCCCTGTGCCAGTGGTATTTCACGATTCAAAACATAGTCCTCACCGTCTTTTTTAGTGTATACCTTAACGGCGTTGTCCGCTTTGTGGTACTCAACTCTCAGAGTGAACCATCTGCCGGGCGCGAAGTTGAAATCAGGTATAACGTAGTCAAATCCCTTTTCGTTTGTGTCGTCGCCGCCCGATGAGAAGTAGTCGGTGAGTTTAAGGGTCGCGCCGTCTCCGGTCTTTACCTCAAAGGCTCTGCCGTCGTCGGATCCGGCGGAGTAGCTGTTGTTCGGATCAACGTTGTTTTTGTCATAGAATCTCAGCAGCACATTGTCTTTCACCGAGGTGCTTATATTGAAATCCTGTTCAATAACGATGATATCCGAGTCGATAGCGGGGGAGGGGTTGTATGTGAAGCCGTCCTGACCGCTGCCCGTGTCGGTGAATTTGAGGTAGTTGTCGCCTTCGGCCTTTTCGCTTATCGAAGGAGAAACAGAGCCCTCGTTTGCTTGCGTTCTGTGATTTATTGTCAGCTCCGCGCCGTTTTCGTTTGCTATCTTTGACGTCCTATCGGGATATGTTGTGCCCTTCGCAATCGAGTTAAAGTTCCATTTCTCGCCCTTGAGGGGAATAGGAGTGGGAGCGACCGTCGGCTCGGGCGTGATATACGGAGTGGGCTCGGGCGTGGGCGTAGTTTCGATCCTGTAGGGCAGGGCATCAACGTTTTGGTTGGGAACCGCGATCTCGGCGGTCTCGGCTCCGTGATTTTGATAAGTCTGACTTTCGGCGTTCATCGGCTGCGCCAAGATATAGGCGAACAGCAGAGTTTTTGCCGCCTTCGCGCGCGTTACCTTTGTTTTGGGCTCAAGAACCGTGCCGAGTTTGACCGCTCCACGCTCTATGCCCTGCTCGCTTCGCATAAGGCCAAGGTTATACGCTTCTTTCACTTTGCCGTACAGCACGGGCGAGATCTCGTCTTTGTCCGTGAGAGCGCCCCAGCCGACAAGCGGGAAGTAAGGCGTGCCCTCATAGATCGCGTTCTGGTCGTAGTTGGCGTCGCCCGGCGCGGGCAGTCCGTCATTGTTTGTCATGTACTCGCGTTTGTTCCATGCGCCGCTGTTATTTTTGCCGTATTTCAGATAATACGCGTCATAGAGTATCGCGCCCATTGCCTCCCGCGTCAAAGCAGCGTCCGAGGCGATGGCGCCCGTGTCGACAAAATCGGGTTCTTTGATATATGCGGCGGTTATCGTTATGTCTTTATCAATATAGTCGCGGTATTCCTTCTCGTTTGTCACCGGTTCGCCGTTTATAAAGATCTGATCATTCAGATATCCGGGATCGGCTACGGCGGTTATTCTGACCTCGTCTCTGTCGTTCACGATGAGAGTCTCGGTGCTCTGCGGATAGTCGAGAGAGTAGTATCTCAGACCAAACAGACGGCCGTTTCCGCCGTGAGCGGTGAGGGTGTATCCGGTGTTTTGCTCAACGTCAAACTCGACTGTGCCGTATATTGTGGCTCCGCCGCCGTCGATCGTGTTGTTTATCAGCTTTGACTGTATCGTGCCGCTCACATTGTTTTTAAGCTCAATATTCTTGTTGTCGTTAAAGCGGACATACAGCACAAGTTTGCCTTTCGCCTTTGAGAAATAGGTCACAGGCTTTTCGGGAGTGGTGTTTCTAAACTCTATATAATTCTGCGTAACAGCGCTGTTTTCCGGGAATGAAGCCGAAGTGTCAGTTCCTTTTACAAAATTCTCAGAAGGCGCGGTGACTGTCATATACGCGTCGTCGATAACTCCGCCCGCCTCGATCGTGTCGGAAATGTCCTCGCTGATTTGGTCGAACTGGCTCTCGTTATAAGCGGTGATCGTGCCGCCGTCTGTCTGGGTTATCGTGATCTTGTGCTGTCCCGGCGCGGGTTCTTCGGCGGCTTCGGCGTTTGCCGCCTCAACCTCGGGACCGTATTTTTCCTCAAGCTCGGCGTATGTCAGATTATAGCTGCCGAGCGCGCCGGGCTCAAGCTCAAAGACCGTTTCCATGCCGCGGGCAAACTCGCCCACGGTGATCAAGTCGTTCGGTTTAAAAAGATTCTCGCTGTTTTTGTGCATCGCGCCTACGCGCAGGACCCTCTCGATATTGTCTCTGTAGTAATAGTTTTCCTCGGGCAGGGGCGTCGCTCCGGGAGCCACGTCGACTTGGCTGACATCTGCCGCCATCTCGGGGAATATCGATGTCCAGTCGCCCGATTTTGCCGCTTGCTGCGCTTCGGGGAGCAGGTATGAGAACAGAGTTTTCATAAACTCTTTGCTGGTGTATACATCGTCGTCCGAGGTCGCCTCGTCGCAGATATATTCCATCATTATCCTGGCGAACTGCTTTGACGCGGCTTCTTTGTATGTGGTTCCGTCCCAGTTGGAAACGCCGTTGGCCGAGTTTTCGGCGGGCGTCTCGCCTGCCTCGTATGAACTGAATATGTAGAGCGGCTCGTTCTCGCCCAGCTTGCTCACATAGTCCTTGACACCCTCGTACATGCCGATGTATCCGACGCCTTCGTCGGCTTTCGCGGTCTCGCGCATGATACCGGTCGCGTCGGGGTTAAAGCCGTTGGGCTTGTCGGCGCCCTCGGGCGAAAAACCGTTGTTTCTGGGAACTGCCGAAACCAATATCGGGTGCATTCCTCTGGTTTTTATGGCCTTTATGTACATATCGAGCCAACGCTTATAAAGCGCGTTGTTCTCGGCGGGAGTGCCGTAGTTGAGACCTCTGTCAAATCTGGTGTGGCCGTCGGCCTCGTCGCCTTGAGCCGATGTAAGGAAAACATAATCGCCCGGTTTGCCTGTCAGCAGTATGTCGTTGAATCTGCCCTCGGTGTAGCTTCTCTTCATGCTTCTGCCGCCCATCGAGTAGTTCACAACGTCGGCGATCTTGTCGGGATCGAAATAATATTCAAGCACCTGTCCCCAGGAGGAGTAGGAGGACTCGTTGGTGTATGTCTTTTCGGTCGAGCCGCCCAGTATATATATGGTTGCCTTGTCGGCCGGCTCGTTGTTGGCTATCGGCGTTATCGAGATCGACTTGACCGTGACTGTCTGGCTGCTTGCCCTTGACGGCATGGCAATCGGCTCTATGTCTATCTCAACAAAGTCCTGGCCGGTGGCAAAGTCGTATGACCATTTTGTATTGTTATTGTCCCATGTGACCGTGGTGTTTCTTTTAACGTTTCCGGCGTCGTCCCAGCCGGAGGTTCTTCTGATTCGGTCGTATTCCATGCCGGTCGGAGTTACCCATGTGTTGTCTCTATTGCTGTTTCCGCCCAGCTGAACGTCTATGTGGTAGGCGCCCGCGGGCAGGTCGGCCCTGTAGATAAGTCCGCCGTGATTGCGGTATTCGGCGCTGTCGCTCAAATAAGAGCCTGTTCCTTCGGTCGCGTTCATGCCTTCGGAGGTAAGAGGGCGCCGCGAACTTACCGATGCGACCTGACGTTCCTCTCCCGGCGGCAATATCATGCCCGACTCCGTAACGAAGCCCTGTTTTTTCTCGGGGGAGTAAAAGTAGTCGGTGTTTTTGGCGCCGCTGTCAAAACCTGCGGCAAAGTCAACGCTGACCGAATTTAGCGGCTCGTCGCCGCCTTCGGCAAACGAGACGCACGGCAGCGCGGAAATCAGCATAGCGATAACAAGCGTTATACCGAGAAATCTTTTTTTCATAATTATATTTCCTCCTTTAAATAAAGCTCAAATTTATTAAAATAGCACAAAATTATAAAATATCATACATATTAAATTATACAATATTATGTTGCCTTTTGCAAGAGAAACTTTGCATTTTTTTGAAAAAATTATTAAGTTTTTGATAAATATAAAAGCGGGCGGAAACTGCCCGCCCGCGATTGATTTCGCGCTTACCGCATATGCTTTTTCGAGGCTGTGACCGTGTTGCGCATCAGCATCGCCACCGTCATCGGACCCACGCCGCCGGGGACCGGAGTGATGGCTCCGGCAATGGGCTCTACCTCGTCAAAGTCCACGTCGCCGCACAGCTTGCCGGTTTCGTCTCTGTCCATACCCACGTCGATAACGACCGCGCCGGGCTTTACCATGTCGGCTTTGACAAATTTGGCTATACCCACCGCCGCGACCAGAATGTCGGCGCGTTTTGTTATCTCGGCAAGGTTCCGGGTGTGGGAGTGGCAGGTCGTTACTGTGCCGTTTTCGTGCAGCAGCAGCATAGACATCGGCTTGCCCACAATATTGCTGCGGCCGATAACGACGCAGTTTTTGCCGTCAACGCTGACGCCGCTCTCATGAATAAGCTCCATGATGCCCGCGGGCGTGCAGGGCAGAAAGTCATAATCGCCAATCATGATCTTGCCCACGTTGACCGGATGGAAGGCGTCCACGTCCTTGTCGGGCCTTATGTTGTTTATTATAACGCTGTCGTCGAGGTGCTCGGGCAGCGGCAGCTGAACCAGAACGCCGTCGATCTTGTCGTCATTGTTGAGTTTTTCGACCAAATCGAGCAGTTCGCGCTCGGTGGTTTCCTCGGGCAGGCGGTGTATCTCGGAATAGATCCCCAGGTCCTCGCACGCCTTTTCCTTGTTGCGCACATAGACTTTGGAGGCCGAGTCGTCGCCGACCAAAACCACCGCGAGACCGGTTTGTTTTCCCTGAGCTTTAAGCTCCGCCGCCTCGTCTCTGAGCTCGTCCTTTACTCTTTGCGATACTGTTTTTCCGCTGAGAATTTTTGCCATTGTTTGTTTTCCTCCTGTGTGTATTTTGATTGTTATTATTATACGGTTTTATTAGACATTTTCTGTCATAGCCGATCAGGTCCCGCCTTCCGGCCTTGATGAGAGCGCGGCGCACAAGCTCGTAATTCTTGGGGTCGCGGTACTGAAGCAGCGCCCGCTGCATCTGTTTTTCCTCGTAGGTTTTTGGCACGTATACCGGTTTCATGGTGCGCGGGTCGATACCCGTGTGGTACATGCAGGTCGAAATGCTGCCGGGCGTGGGATAAAAATCCTGCACCTTATCGGGGCTTATGCCGTTGTAGCGCAGGTATTCCGCCAGCTTCACCGCGTCTTTCAGCGTGCAGCCGGGGTGCGACGACATCAGATAAGGCACCATGTACTGTTCTTTTTGGAGCTCCGCGTTTACCGCGTTAAACTTTTTTCGGAATTTTTCGTAGACCGCGTGCTTCGGCTTGCCCATATAACCGAGGACGGTGTCCGAGATGTGCTCGGGCGCGACGCGCAGCTGTCCGCTGATGTGGTGGGCCGAAAGCTCCCTGAGAAATGTGTCATCCTTGTCGGCCAGAACATAGTCGAACCTGACGCCGCTGCGCACGAATACCTTTTTAACGCCCGGCAGCGCCCTGAGTTCGCGCAGGAGCCGGATATAATCGCTGTGGTCGGCGATGAGATTGGGGCAGGGCTCGGGGAAAAGGCACTGTCTGTTTTTGCACACGCCCCGTTTTTCCTGCTCCTTGCATGACGGCGCTCGGAAGTTGGCCGTCGGGCCGCCCACATCGTGTATATATCCCTTGAAGTTTTTACGTTTTGTCAGCTTCTCGGCCTCGCGCAGGATCGACTCCCGGCTCCGCGCGGTCACCGAGCGTCCCTGGTGCAGGGTCAGGGCGCAGAAGTTGCAGCCGCCAAAACAGCCGCGGCACGAGGTTATCGAAAACTCAACCTCTTTGATCGCGGGAACTCCGCCAAATTTTTCGTATGACGGGTGATATGTTCCCGCGTAGGGCAGCTCGTACACGTCGTCCAGCTCCTGTGTGGAAAGCGGAGCGGCGGGCGGATTCTGCACTATGTATCTGTCGCTGTCAAGCTGGATAAGCGGCCTGCCCCTGATATGGTCCTGCTCGTCATATTGGGTTTTTGTGGCCTCGGCATATTTATATTTGTCGTCTCTGACCTCCGCGAACGAGGGCAGCGTTATACCGTCGGCGGGCAGAGCCGATTTGTCACTCTCGATATAAACTGTGCCGCAAACGCCCTTGATCTCCGAAACGGGCACGCTCGCATTGAGCAGTTCGGCGATCTCAACCGTGGAGCGCTCACCCATGCCGAATGACAGCAGATCGGCGCCGCTGTCGATCAATATGCTGCGGCGGACCTTGTCGCTGTGGTAGTCGTAGTGGGCGAAGCGGCGCAGGCTGGCCTCGATACCGCCGATTATGATCGGCACATCGCCGAAGGCTTCGCGTATCCGATTGCAGTATACTATCGTCGCGCGGTCTGGCCGTCTGCCTGCCTTTCCTCCGGGAGAGTACAGGTCGGTGTTGCGCACCTTTTTGGCGGCGGTGTATCGGTTAACCATCGGGTCGATATTGCCCGAGGACACCAGAAACCCGAGTCTCGGCCTGCCGAGGATCTTAAAACCATCGCAGTCGTGCCAGTCGGGCTGAGAAATAATGCCGACGGTGTAGCCGTGGCTTTCGAGAACGCGCGAAATAACGGCGTGGCCGAAAGCGGAGTGGTCCACATAGGCGTCGCCGATAACATATACAAAGTCGAGGCGCTCGATGCCGCGCTCTTTCATATCCTCCCGCGAAACGGGCAAAAAGTTTGAGTTAGTCATGAGTTAATTATAGCATTGTAAATGAGTTAAGTCAACATAGTAATTAGAGAACGTAGTGATTAGTAATTAGTGAATAGCGATTAGTAATAAAAAAGGCTCTCCCTTTTGGGGAGAGCCGAAAAACCGATTATTGATTTTTAACTCTTGACATTATTGTCGCCGCTTCCGCGCGCGTCGCGGGATCCTTGGGATTGAACATTCCGTCCGATCCGGTCAGGATTCCCTGCTCCGAGAGTGCCGCCACATAAGGCAGCGCGTAATCCTCGATCGACGCGGCGTCGGAATAGTTGACAGCCGCCTGCGAGCTGAGATTCAGATATCTGCCGACGATCGCCGCGATCTGCTCGCGCGTGATGTTGTCGTCGGGGCTGAACGTGGTCTCGCTTGTGCCGTTCACTATGCCTGCCGCCTGACCTGCCGCTACGTAAGGCGCAAACCAGTCTGTGTCCGCAACGTCGGCGAATGTCGAGGCGCCGCCGGGAGTGATGCCGAACAGCATTACGGCTATCTTGGTGAACTCCGCTCTGGTGATCGGGTTCTCGGGCACGAACAGCGTGGGTGTCTCACCGTTGATGATTCCCGCGTTGTAAAGGTCCATGATATATCCGTATGCCCAGTAGCTTTCGGGAACATCCTCAAATACTTGGGTTCCGGGCTGAACGGGAGCTGCTGTCGCGCTTGTTCCGGGAACGAGCGTGGCCGAGGGCTCCGATGTGGCGCCGGGCTGTGCTGTGGCCGCGGGTGTGGATGTCGCCGCTGAGCCGCCTGTTGAGAAGTTCGAGTTTGTGCCTGTGCCGCCTGTGCTGCCTGAAGGTTTGTGTGTCGGCAGAGGAGCCTTTGTGGGTTCGCTTGAGGGCTCCGATGTGGGTTCGCCTGTGGGAACGGGCTCCGCTGTCGGCTCAAACGTGTTGGTTACTTCAATGTCAACCGAGTATGTGTTGCCCTTGTCGTCCTCGATTATAACGGTGTTTGTTCCGTTGGGCAGCTTGCTGAGGAATTCGGGCGTAAAGGTGATCACGCCGTTTTCAACCTTGTAGCTGTCCGCGGGAACGGGCGCGCCGTTAAGGGTTACCTGAGATACGTTCGCCGACGCGTCGGGAAGTGTGATAATAACATCCTCGGGAGCCGCTCCGTCAAACTTCTGATCGTCGAGAGGCTCGGGCGTTGCTGTGGGCTCGGGTGTAACGTCGGTGCCGGGTTCGGGTGTTACGTCTGTTCCCGGAGTGGGTGTAACGTCGGTGCCGGGCTCGGGTGTCACGTCTGTTCCCGGAGTGGGAGTAGCGTCAGTGCCGGGCTCAGGTGTTACGTCTGTTCCCGGAGTGGGAGTAGCGTCTGTGCCGGGCTCGGGTGTTACGTCTGTTCCCGGAGTGGGAGTAGCGTCTGTGCCGGGCTCGGGAGTAGCTGTCTCCTCGGGAGCTGATGACTCGCCGGGCTCGGGAGTTACGTCTGTTCCCGGAGTGGATGTCGGCTGATCAGGAACCGGAGTCGGCTCTTCTGTCGGCTCGGGCGTCGGCGTCACGGGTGCCGCCGTGGGCAGCTCTTCCTCGGAGATGCCGGTGTAGGGCGTCTTGGGAGCGTCCGGATTCGGAGCAGCGATGTCCGCTACGGTCTTGTCGGCCTGGTTCTCCATATAGATGAGATGGTTCTCGTCTGTAGGCAGCTGGCCTAAGATGTAGCAGAATACCAGCGCTTTCGCGGCTTTGGCTCTTGTTACGTCGATCGTGGGCTCAAGCTTTGTGCCGTTCTTCATGTCGCCTCTCACGATGCCTTCCTCGGTTCTTATCAGACCGAGGTTATACGCGTTTTTAACCTTCATGTAAAGTCCGATGTTGATCTGATCAGTATCCGTGAGCGCGCCCCATCCGGTCAGCGGCAGATACGTTCCGCCGTTATATGTGATGTTCGGGTCGTAGTTCGGATCGTCGGGTGAGAGAGCTCCGCCCTTCTGGTTCATGTAAACCTTCGCGTTCGTGATCCATTTGCCGTTTGCCTCTTCGGCCGCCTTGTACGCGTCATAGAGTATGGCGCCCATAGCCTCGCGAGTCAGTGCCGCGTCGGATGCGATCAAAGTCTGATCGATCATTTCGGGCTCCTTGTCGAATGTGGCCGAAACCGTGGTGTTGGCGGTGATCTCAAAGGTATACTCTCTCTTATTTGACTTGGATTCTCCGTCTACAGTGATCGAATTCAGCGTGTAGCCGTCGTCCACGCTTGCTGAAACTCTGATAGTGTCGCCCGAATTCGCGTTGAGCGATGTGTCGCTGTGCGGATATTCACCCTGGAATACAACGCCGTAAAGCTTCTGGTCGGAACTGCTCTGATAAAGCTTATAAGTCTTTCCGGCCTCCACGTTAAACGTTACGCTTCCGGCTCCGCTGGCTCCGCCGCTGTCTTGCGCCTGCGAATCATTTGAATCAGCTTCGTTTACAAGGAATATCTTCCTTCCGGTGTCAGCGTTGAGCGACGCGTAAACAACCAGCTGTCCGCTTGCTTTGGCTGTGTATTTAACCTCGGCTTCCTCTTTATTTCTGTAATATACATAGTCGCCGGTTATTTTTCCGTCCTCAAAGCTTACTTTGCTGTCATTGCCGGGAACCTTGCTGTTTTGCGCAAGGTTATGCGGAGCGGTGAGAGTGAAGTATTCATTGTCAACCATTACCTTATCGGCCTCGATTTGCGATTTTTCGGGAACATTGCCGTAAGCCATGATTCTCTGCGTTTCGTTATATACGGTGACTTTGCCGCCTTCCGCGGGCTGCTCAACCGTTACGGTCAGATCGCCTGTGGCGTCTGCCGCATCGGCTGTCTCGTCGATCGATGCCGCCTCGATAGGCTGAGCTTCGGATGCCTTAAGCTCCTCATATGTGAGGCTGTAGCTGTTCAGCGTGTTCTCGGTCAGGCCGAATACCTTCTCGGCGCCTCTCGCGAATTCGCCTACCGTGATCGTCTGAGTGGGCTTGAAGTTGTTGTCGCTGTCCTTATGGAGAGCGCCGATCTGCAGAGCCTTCTCGATGTTGTTTCTGTAATAGTAGTTCGCTTGGTTTGTCTGCTTTGCCGCTCCGGGAACAACGCCCACCGCGCTTACGTCGCTTGCCATCTCGGGGAATACCGCTGACCAGTTATGATCAGGATCCGCCGCGGCCGCCTTGACGGGAGCTTTCATGCAGTCAACCAGCTTCGCCATCATGTCTTTGTCGGTGTATGTGTCTGTCGCCGCGACGCTCTGGTCATAGATGCTCTGGAGCATTATGCGGCACCACTGCTTGGCGGCCGCTTCTCTGTAGTGCGTTCCGTCATGCTTCTTGCCTTCCGAGCCGTTGGCGTTGTTGTTCGCCGGAGTTTCGCCGGCCTCGTACGTGTGATAGATGTACAGTACCTCGTTGTCCTCAAGGCTGTCGATATATGTCTTGGCTCCGGCGTAGAGCTCAACCAGACCAATCTCGGGATCCGAAGCCGCCTTCGACCTCATAAGACCGGGCGAGTCGGGGTTAAAGCCGTTGGGCTTGCTGCTGCCTTCGGAATAAGCGCCGTTGCCGGTTCTGGGCATGGCCGTAACCAGTACGGGGATCATGCCGCGCGACTTGATCATCTTGATATACATATCGAGCCATCTCTGATAGCTTGCGTTGTTTGTGTCAAGCGTGCCGCTCTTTATTCCCGAGCCTCTCGAGAATCTGTTGCTGCTCAGAGTCTCATCGTTGTGCGCCGAGTGGATGAATACATAGTCGCCCTCTCTGCCGCGAATCAGAGGCTCCATCGTTCTGCCCTCGCAGTAGTTGCTCTTCATGGCTCTGCCGCCCATCGAGTAGTTGATAACGTTAACCTTCGAGGGGTCGAAGTACTCGCCGAGCATCTGTCCCCATGAGCTGATCGTCTCGTTGAAGCTGTAGGCCTTCTGCGTCGAGTCGCCCAGAATATGGATCGTGGGCTTTCCGCTTGAGGGATTCACGCCGAGAGGCGTTATCTTGATCGACTTAACGCCTACCGTCTGCGCCGCGTCTTTTGTGGGCAGCTTGTTGGGCTCGATCTCGATCTCTATAAAGTCCTCGCCGGTGGCGAAGTCATAGGACCATACGTTGCCGCTCCACTTGGCCGAAACCGTTCTGGGAACGTGCAGACAGTTATCCCAGTTGCTTGTGCCGGTCAGTCTGCTTGCCTGCATTCCTGTGGGAGCTACGGTTGTGTTTGAGCTGTCAGCCACTTCAACTTCCAGGTGATATGCGCCGGGTTTGCCGGTGTCAAGTCTGTAGATAAGACCGCCGTAGTTATAGTCGTCTCCGTCGTCGCTGTTGCTCTTGTTATAGAGGTATGTGCCGTCTTTTTCGGTCACGCTCGCGCCCTTTTCGGCGTCTACCGTGATCGCGCTTGTTGCCGCGACTTCTCTCTCAAAGCCTGTCGCTCTGATCGCGCTTGACTTTGCGACAAATCCGCTGCCGCTCTGCTCGCTGTATACCGGAACGGTCGTCATCTTTGTGAAGTCAACGTCCGCGATGGGATCCATAGGCTCTGCCGTTGCCGGAGCGGGTGTAGCCGTCGCCGGAGCCTCAGTTGCGGGAGCCCGGGTTGCCGGTGCCTCAGAAGCCGGAGCCTCTGTTGCCGGCGCGTCTGTAGCCGGCGCGTCTGTAGCCGGTGCCTGAGTTGCCGGAGCCTGGGTAGCCGGTGATTCAGAAGCCGGCGTGTCGGAAGGCATCGGCTCATCTTCGGTAACGACTTTCTTGTATGTAATTTTCACGTTGTCGATCGTCCATTCATCGGCGCCGTCGGGATAAACCGCCAGATATAAGCTGCCCTTTGTGCAGTTTGTGGGGAAGGCATTGAATGTATAAGTATTTGTTTCGGTCTTATTCGCGCTTCCGCCGGTACCCATACCTGTTATAACGCTGTTCTTATAGTCGATTACTGTCGATATTGTGGATTTTGTACCCTTGGTGAAATCCAAGCTGCTTGCATTTTTCCTCTCTCCGCCGCCGAATTTTCCGGTGAGGTTGAGCCACTGGTGATCGCCGTTGCTCGAACCGACAAAACCCTGTGAGCAGTCGACCATATCGAGCTGGTTCCAGTTTTGGTTCATTCTCCAAAGCGCAAATCTTGAATTGAGAGCGTCGGTTTTTTTGGCTGTAGGAGCCGACGAAAGCAAATCAATGAAAACATCTTTGGCGATCGGAAGCTGCGGAACGGTCAAATCATATGAAACCGTGATTGAATCAGATGTCGCTATTCCGTCGTCCGCTCCGGCGCTTTTCGCCAGGGCTATCAGATCGTAGGACTTTATGTCTGCGCCTGTCGGCTTATAAGAAACCGCGCTACCGAGATCGACCGTCGCGTCAACGCGTCTTTCTCCGGTTATAGCGAGAGGAGCGTCAACACCCTTCTTGCCCATAACTTTCGCAACGCCGTCCTCGGGCGATGTCAATGTGATCTTGTCGCTCTTTGAGACAACTTTAACATCGTATTCTATACCATCCGCGCTAGCGGGTATATTTTCGATATTTGCCTTAACCTCTTTCTGACCGGCGGGCATCGTGATAGTAGCCTTCTTGATAAGAGCGCCGCTCTTTGAAACGGTTACTTCGTAATCGCTCGCCGTGGCCAAAGCCGAATTCGTCGTGATCGTAACGGGAATTTTGAACACATTTTCCGTGTCGGTCGTGGGCGCAATTGTTATTTTTATCGTCTTTTTGTCGCCCAACGTTGTTCCGGTTTCTCTTGCGTACAGCGTGATCTCGCTTTCGATCGGCTCTTCGCCGGCCGCGGGGCGAATAACGCTGAGCTTGCCGTCCTGCGTCACGGTCGCGTTGGGCGAAGCGGACTCCCACTTATAATCTAATCCTTGGGGAGCGGTCGGAAGATCAACAACTGTTTCCGCGCCTTCGGGAACGGTTACGGAAGCATTTGATAACGCTTGGTCAACCTTTGCCAATTTCTCGCCGAAATTCATCGGATCCCAGTCCTCGGCCCAACCGCCGGTCGAAGCCAGGAAATAGTTTCTGGGGTTGAACTCCAGTACCTGCCAGTCGTCTAAAACGGTTCCCATGCCGGGACCGCCCTCCGCAACGGACTTGTTCACAATACGGCCCGAAGTGCTAACGAGTGTGCCGTTTTGGTCTTTTGTTCCGAATTCATAGAGACGATCCAAACCTTGGTCGGCGTCAAATCTGCCCCATCCTCCAGCGGAAATTGTAACATCGGATTTTCCGACTTTGTGGGGATTGTCAAGCGTTGTGTTGTAATACAATACCTGACCGTCCGAATTCCACGAACCGCCGAAATCGGATTCTGTTGTATTTGCCAGCACATTATATACGGTGCAGTTATAGAACAAATAACCGTAAGGTCTCTTTGTATCGGTGCTCGGTGTTGAAATATTGGCTCCTTGACTGGTGTCCGAATATCCGGCAACTCCAAGCTTGCAGGTGTCAAAAACAACAGTGCCGCTTCCGTAGATATAATCGGTGCCGCCGATCAGATCGCAGTTTTTAAAATATGCTCTGCCGTCTGATACCCATATCGAGTCCTGATTACCCATTACGCGGATATCCTCAAACGTGCATCTATCGCCCAGATTGGCAATAGCGTGGCCTCTCTCGTTAAATACCTTTGATCTTACGAGATAAGCGCTTTCCTCCGCGGTGAAAGGCTTACTGTCAGCCTTGTTGACATATGCGTTATATTTTGCGCCGTCAACGGTACCGTTCGTGAATATGTCAGCCGAGGGCTTTTGCGGAACCGTGCTCTCGTCGCAGTTGGTAAGCTTGTCGGTATCGCGTATAGGCAGAGTTGAGCCTGCTTCCGGAGTAACATGTCCGTTCTTCTGGCCGTCTGTTACCATAGAAACAATACTGTTGACAATATTAAAGTCTTTAACCGTAATATCGCTTGATGAACGCGTAACGATCAGAGCCGCCATTTTGTCGTATGACCAGCCGAGGCCGCCCAGATTTTTGAGCTGGCTGTTCACGGGTTCGTCTTTGTGCTTATTGCCGTCGGTGTCGTAGTATGAAATTGTTGAAACGCCGTCAAGTTTTTGACCGATCTCGTACTTCGGAAATTCCTCATCGCCATCATTATAACCCTTCCATGTCTCTTCTTTTGACCAGTCGATCTTGGGGTTATAAAGTCCGGTGAGGTCGGTGTTTGATGTGCAGTAGCCGGTGCAGAAGTACCAGTTGAGGTTTACTTGACCCTGAGTGTCCGGGGTCTGCTGCAGCGTGATAAACTTCGCGCCGTCAATGCGCACCTGCTCCTCATAGTTGCCGGGGTTCACGTTGATCGTGACCATGTCGGCCTCGCTCTGAGGATTGAGTTTTTTCGCGGCTTCGACCGCTTCGCTGATGGTGTGGAAGTTGGTTGCCGACACAGCCGTCGACGTGTCAACCGTCAGGGTCGTTGCCGTTGCTGCCTGAGCCTCGCCGTCCGACGCGGCGAACACGGTCAATCCCGTGAACATGGTGCCGATCATCGCGACAGCCAGAATCAGGCTGAGCAATCGTCTTTTTAACATATGTTTTCCTCCTTTTTTATGTGCCGTGGTTGATTTTGTTAAAATGGCACAATTTTTATACTTCAATTATAACATTAGTTTTTGCAAAATCAATAGCCAGTTTGAAAAAATATTAGATACCAGATAACAAGTTTTCGGTAGAACTTACGTATTATTTGTCCGTTGCCATTCTTCGCCCTATGTGTTATGATATAAACAGCAATATATTATGGAAAGGAAAGGTATTTTATGAAATTTTTGGAGCTTGCGAAAAAGCGTTACTCGGTGAGAAAATATAAGGATATCCCCGTCGAGCAGGAAAAGATCGACCGCATTTTAGAGGCGGGCAGGGTGGCGCCCACCGGTGTGAACGCCCAGCCACAGCGGATATTTGTGCTGCGCAAAAAGGAGAGCATAGAAAAGCTTAACCAAGGCACCCGAACCTTCGGAGCGCCGCTTGTGTTTGTGATATGCGTCGAGAAAAAGCTGTCCTGGGTGCGCAAATACGACCAAAAGCGCATATCGGACATAGACGCGGCGATAGTCACCGACCACATGATGCTTGCCGCCACCGACGAGGGCCTCGGCTCGTGCTGGATATGCTATTTCAGGCCGAACGTGGTAAAAGAGGTGCTTAACCTGCCCGAGGGCGTCGAGCCCGTGAACATTCTGGCGGTCGGATACGCGGACGGGGAACCGATGCCCGCCGACAGGCACGACAGCATGAACCTGAGAAAGCCGCTTAAAGATCTGGTTTTTTACGAGAAATTTGAATGATTCGGGAACTTTTTGCCGAAACCGTCGTCTAATAAGTATAAGTATTTATTAGGAGGAATTATTATGAGAAAACTTAAACTTATTTCCGCGGCTCTTATTGCGTGCATGGCGCTCGGCTCGGCATCATGCGCCTTTGCCGAGGTCGGCGATGCGGTCGGAAGTATTTATTCGACCGATATTCTGGCGTATGTCAACAACCGACCGATCCCGTCCTATTGTCTTGACGGCAAAACAGCCGTTTTGGTCGAGGATCTTGACGCGGGCGGAACCGACGCCGACGCCCACTACGGCTTTAATTGGTGGTACGACGACAACACTCGCACGCTTACCGCGAATTCGGACGGAAGCTCGGGCTACGGCGAGCCCCTTAATATCGAGCGCGGCGAGGTCGGAAAAGTTCTTGACAATATTTACGAGACAGATATTAAAGTTATATTCAACGGGCTTGAGGTTCCGAGCTTCGCCATAAACGGCAGGACCGCGGTCTGTATTGAGGATCTGGGAACGGTTGAGCCCGACGGCCCCAATGCCGATTACGGCTATTCAAAATACATGTGCAATTTCACATGGGACGGAGACACGCGAGAGGTGCGGCTTTACACCTATCAGACAAACGATCTGCGCGACATTCCGCTTCACAAAATGGTGTATCAATTTAATGATAACAAACTGTCGGTGTCGTTCGACCAGCTTAATTATTATTTGAATCAGCAATCTTTCGATTGTTCCGATGAGTTTGTCGCCGACATCAACCACATAAAGCCGATCATGCTTGACGGCGTGGCGGTCGGCACAATGTATGTCTCGCATGACGGCGTGCCGAGATATAACGTTGATACCGAGAAGGTCTTTAACATGAAAAAAGATCTGGAAGTCATTCTGAGCTATGACGAGGCGGTGAAGTTTATCACCGGGAATTACGAGGTATACGACAGCCGCGAGATCGACGGCGCGACGGTGTATCTCGCAAAAGACAAGGACGGAAAAAGGTACTTGTTCTACGCCTTAAAGCAGGGCGGGCTGGTGCTTGAGTCCGAGTTTGAAAACTCATACACAACGGTGGAATTCTCGGACGACGAGGACGGCCTGTATATCAAGGTCTATCCCTTCGCGGGCCCCCACGGCACCACCACCATGCGCCAAAAAGTCAATGCGGAGATGTACCAACGTAGGGACTAGATTTCCCCTGCCTCGCCCCTTGGGGAGAGGTGTCAGGCATAGCCTGACGGAGAGGGGTTAACATAGGTACTAGAGATTAGTAACCCCTCTCAGTCGCCTTCGGCGCCAGCTCTCCCCAAGGGGCGAGCCTAGTACCTATTTCCTAGTCTCTAAGTTGACTCCTTTCAGTCTGCGGACAAGCCGCAGCCGGCATTAAGCAAGCTTGCTGATTATCCCCGAGGGGCGCCTGTTTTTTGCCTCCCCTCGGGAGTAAGAAAAATTCTTTAAAATAAATCCGTCGGCCACGATGATTGCGGCCGACGGCTTTTTGTAGTTTTTATTTAATAGTTGAAAGTTGCTTTTGCAGCACAGGACGAACTAATTTCGCCTATTCGGTTGAATGTTATATTGTGGTATGAAATATTAATTATTTCAGCTGCTTATGATATGGTGAACTTGTTTGAAACGTCATAAGTTTCTGCGTGTTGCAAAGAGCTGTGCTTAAATTCCCAAATATAGTTTATATTAATAATTTTTTTGAAAAAAATTAATAAAACTCTTGTGATTTTTGTTGAATTATGTTATAATATATAAAATTTTCAAATTTATTGAAATATTCATGAATTTTATATTATGTAAATGGGAGGAAATTATGGGATATAAATGCAGAATTTGTGGAATAAATGAAGTAGAAAATGTCGGCGATATCTGTGAGCTTTGCGCTATTTCTCAAGATCCGTATTCTGCCGCTATGAGCAACGGCAAGAACGGCAATTCGACAGATGTTCATATACCTGCAAGTGGCGGTGCGACTTATTCTTCGCATAAAAAAAACAGAGAAATTTTGATCAATAGAAATAATGCGCTTGCCAACAAGGATCCTTATGGAAATGATATTTCAACTCCCGCTGATTATAATAGTAATTCTCGTGGTGTTCCGATACGTACTAAAGGAAGTGAATCGATTTTAGTGTCTGGTAGTTCAGATGATTTAGCATCACCGAATGATTCTGCCAATTCTGGCGATTTGAAAAAAGGGCCTATATCTACGGGAATAACTAAAAATATTTCAGTTGACGTGCAAGAAAGATCAGCGGTTGCCAAAATCTTCAGGAGTTTATTTTTCGGTATTCCGTATTCGTCTGATGATGACATTACAACGTTTCAGGTTTTTCCCGATCATACCGGCTCATCTCTCAACGCGATGGGTAATGCTTGTGATCAGGTTATTGTATATGGCAAGATAACTACGGGTGCTATTTCCGAAAATAACAGTGTTGATGTGTACGGATACAGAGACGCTAATAATAATGTAATTGCTAAGAAAATTGTTAATACCGCAAGCGGAACAACAATAACCCCGATAAAATCGATCAGTGCCGGTGTTATTAGAGGTTTGTTTTCAACCGCAGCCGGCTTTCTGATTTTGATCATAATCATATGTCTGTTTATGTAAATTTATGATTGAAGCATTGTTGTTATTGTACCGGATTGATCTTTGATCGGATGCCGGTGTAGATCGTAATATAATATTAAATGACTACAGATAGGTGATAATCATTGGTTAATAATTATTCTTCAAACGAAAAAAATGCGGCGATTTGTCGCAAAGAGTTAGATATGATTCCTAACGGTAATTTTAGTTCCAACGGATATGAAGAGTGCTATAATATGTCATTTTTTAAAGTATGTGGCATTACTGAATTTTGGAAAACCGAAGAAAAATTTGACGTAAGTACATTGATGAGTGATATATTAAACAGTTGCGTTCGCCATGACGTTCCTTTCGCTTATGTTATCGTAGGCGATAAGTACGGAATTAATATATATGTCGGCACGCTAAAAATATTGGTTAACGGATTGATAACATCTTTCGAAGCGTCTTATCCGGGTATTGATATTGAAGCCGTTGAAAAAAATCCGCTTCGCGAAGCACCGCGTTCGTGCGGCGGTATGTTTACCGGCATACCTACCGATAAAATCGGTGACAGTAAGACAAATCATCAGATAGAAAGTATTTGCAGAGGAATGTTGGGAAGCAACTTTACTTATGTTATATTGGCATCGGGTATAAGCAGCATTGCGGTTACTTTGGGACATGAGAGAATACTGAAGGAGATGGAAAGCGTATATTCGTTGATCAATAGGACTGTTACCGGTGGTTCTCAGGGCAATGTTTCCGTGCAAATGCAGGATTTTCAAAGTAAGAATTATTTTGATAATCTTGAAATTCTTGAAAAACATCTTAAAGTCGGTGTTTCTAGAGGTATGTGGCGCGTTAACGGTTATTACGCATCGGACAATCAAATTGATGCCAGAAGATTGGGTAATCTCATAAAAGCTTGTTATTCGGGTGAGGATTCTTGTCCCGATGCTTTTCGTGTTATTGAGTATAATTATATCAGTGATGTTATCGCAAATGTATATATGATGGCTGATTTGACGGAAAATCGTGAACTTCATCCTTTGGGTACTTGGAGACATGACGGTATTAATAAAAATATCAATTTATAC
Organism: uncultured Monoglobus sp.; assembly: GCA_947585115.1. Classification (GTDB taxonomy): domain Bacteria; phylum Bacillota; class Clostridia; order Monoglobales; family Monoglobaceae; genus Monoglobus. The sequence continues at coordinate 11,700 of CANPWW010000012.1, read as the reverse complement.
ATATATAAATTTCAGACTTTGTTAAACAGCGATCAGATGGCCGTTATGTGTCAGCTTCCTACCAAAGAGTTCCCGGGTTATTATGTTGATGAATATGTTGAGTTTGATGTGTCAAATCGTGTATTAAACGATTTGGTTAATCCTGTAACCATTGGTGCAATATGCAATGCGGGAAGGAATTCGGATTTGACCGTATATAATCAATATTGTATAGAAAAAGATGATTTTACACGACACGCACTTATTATCGGAATTACAGGCGGCGGAAAAACCAATACTTCAAAATCTATATTAAATACATTGTGGAACGGAAACGGTTCCGGAGGCAGAGTGCCATTTATGGTAATTGAATCTGCTAAGCGGGAATATTGGGAATTGAGAAACTTGAAGGGCTTTGAAGATTTGCTGGTGTTCACACTGGGCGCAGAGTCGGAAAGAACCTCTGTGAAATACAGAATTAATCCTTTTGAGACAAATCCCGGCATTTCACTGCAAACGCACATCGATTATCTCTTGTCGACATTTAAAGCCGCGTTTGATTTATATCCGCCTATGCCTTATATTTTGGAGAAAGCCGTTTACGAAATATATAGCGACAGAGGCTGGGATATTGTTGAAAACAGAAATAAATATGGTTTTACCGAATATCCGACTTTGACGGATCTATATAATAAAATTGATGTTATCGTAACCGACATGGGCTATCACCAAGAGGTGCAGTCTAATGTAAAGGCAGCTTTGCAGGCAAGGGTTTATTCTCTTATGATAGGCGGAAAAGGAGCCATGCTTAATACCGCTAAATCTGTGCCGATTCAAGAGCTTCTTTCGCGTCCGGTTATTATGGAACTTGAAGATTTGGGTGATGACGAGACAAAATCCTTTGTCATAGGAATTCTTCTTGTCCAGCTTTACGAATATCGAAAATCATTAATGACGAAAGGAAGCAAAGGTCTCTCGCACATTTTAATGATAGAAGAGGCACATCGTTTATTGAAGAATGTATCCGAAGGCGGAGAAGGCGGAAATACGAGAGCAAAATCCGTTGAATTTTTTTGCAATCTTTTGGCGGAAATCCGAACCTTTGGGCAGGGAATCATTATAGCTGATCAGATTCCCACAAAAATTGCTTCTGACACTATCAAAAATACCAACTTGAAAATAGTTCATAGAACTGTTGCGTTGGAGGATAGAGAAACTATTGGTCGAGCAATGAATATGAATGAGGAACAAATCGCCTACCTAAGTTCTCTTCGGCGCGGTTATGCCGCGGTTTATGCGGAGGGTGACAGTAAGCCGAAATGTGTGAAGTTGCCTCTTGTAAAGTCATATTACGAAAAAGAACGTGATGAGGTCATAATTGAGGTCCAAAGAAAGGTTTACGCTTTAAGTAATGATTATGACAAGGTGTACATGTATCATGCCGGATGCTCTTATTGTGAGCATAGATGTAAATATTATGATAAAATAAAAGATTATATTGATAAAAGGGTAGCTGTAAACAAAGTGCTTGAAAAACTGAAGTCCTCTAATTTCAGCGCAAAGCATATTCATTCATTTTTGAATTCAAATATTGTGTCTGATTTAAATATTAACAATATTTTTCAAAAAATTTGTTTGATTGGCTATATATTGGATATGGAAAATGAATTAAATAATGGTCGGCGGCAAAAAATTATTGCCGACTATATAAATAAATATTTTACAATTTAAGATTTAAGGAGGAGAGTAAATGGCAGAAGTAACTTCTATTCATCCCGCTGATCTGCGAGCGATAGAGAATAACTTGGGAGCAATACATAATGATTTGCAGGTTATTGATTCCGGTGTCGGTACAATCAACAGTAACGTTAAGGTTGTTTATGACGAAATAGGAAGTCTTGCCAAAGAGTTTCATGATTTTGTCTCTGTTCAAGTCAGAGCTAATCGACTTGGACAAGCCGAGACGCGTCTTGTCAAAATCAGACAAGAACTGGAGAAAAAGTTTGGTCATTATGACTTGGTCAGAAGAACTACAACCGGAATTCTGCAGGCAGATGATTTGGGTATCGTAAAAAGAGATACTATAAGCAATGCTACCGAGGAATTAATGATCTCAACACCGAATTATTGGCTGGCACCATGTTTGGTTGCGTTGGCAGCATGGATAAATGATGAAAAAGAACTTGCCGAAAGAGCAGTTAAAGAAGCAATCAAGCGGGACGATGAAAAGACATCTTTGTTTTTTGCCTTGGTTTGCAGACGTGCTGATCGAAAGCAGAGCTGTTTAAAGTGGGCACAGCGTTATCTCGCTAACCAAGATGAGGAGAATCTCGACAGAAAAACGGTTATAATACTTGACGCGTATGCAAGCGGTCTTTTGGGTGCTGACTCTGAGGGTATTATAGCGAGACAAATGACCGAATGGCTTGACCATCTTATTGATAAGCCGGGATTTATTGAAAAGCAAACAAAGCAATGGTCCGATGCAATCAATCTAAAAAGAAAACCCGTCGACACATCATCTTATACATATTTGAGAAAATACAGCCATACTTGGCCTGTTTTGCAGGATATAATGGAAGGGGCAACTTTGCATTCCGAACTTTTTGATTATTTTTCTAATATATTCATGCAAGAGATTTCTCATCAATCAATAAAGGAGCAACTTGACAGTATTCTCAACGATCTTGTTACGGATTTTGATGACGAGGAACTTCCATTGAGAAAAGAGGAAAAATTCGAACAATTTGTCGTAGATTTTAAAGGTGATGAAGCCCGCGCCCAAAGGAATATGCAAATTGAGAAAACGGCGTTTGAAACTCATAAAGATTTCACACAACTGTTAACCGATGCTGCAATGAAGCCTGAAAGTTCCCATTCTAGTGTTTCAACGCAAAAGTTTTCAATTGCGTTATCAAAAGATTGGATAACAAATGCGTATAATGATGTTGTGGCACAAAACAGGATGAAGATACCAAATGAGATTGAGATAAATGTTGACACATTTAATGATAAAACAACGGACGGTCAAAATGAGCAAGAGATGCTGTATCGGCTCAATATGCTTATTGATTCCGAAAAAGAAAAAGCATTATCTCAGATGGTGATGTCATCATTTGAAAAATATTGCGCGATAGGCGGAATAATAGCCGCTGTAATTGGTGCAATTTTATTGCTTTTCAGTCCGTTTATCGGTGTGTTGGCATTGATATGCGGTATTGGCGCAATAATATATCATTTTTCAAAGAAAAATATAATCGAGAAGAATCGCGAGGCATTGTCGTCGCAATTTGAAAAAAAGAGAGAAAGCTGCACTCAGATTGTACGTGCAACATTGGCTGAAATTGTTGATTTCAGATTGGAGTTTAGTGAACGTGATGCCGAAAGCCAAAATGTAACCGACTTTTTAGAACAGCTTTCCGCAGATCAATATGTGCGCAAGCTTTCTGCTTCAAACAGGCGCATAAAGGTATAATAGGAGGGGTGTAAAAATGGATGCAAAAACAAAAGCGGAATTTATCAATTCGGTGGCATCGGGCGAGCAATATCCGTGCCCAAGATGTAATTTTTTAAATAAGCCAATGGCAAGATTCTGTGTAAAATGCGGTTCACCCATCGAAAAACCCAATATTAATAATGAATCTGTCAAGCAAAGTTCTGACCAGAAAACTAAAGTGGATGCAGATCCGTCAAATTCAATTGCGGCATCTGCGCAAACGGCATTTAATCCGGTTGACACTACAAAAAAGCAAGAAGAAGAAAAAGCGGTAAACAATAGCATAAATAACGTAACCAAGCAAAATAAGCAAATGAAGCATGTTGACATGAAAATACCGTTTGCTTTTGCGGAACCTCCAAAAGAATTTGTCGAAGAGAAAAGCGTTTTTGCCGAGGGATTACCGTCTTGGAGCATAGAGCCTCCGCAAATAGGTGTAAGGAGGAAAAATAGGAAATGATAACACGACCCACCACATATTCTGAATGGGCGAAAGTCCTGAGTGTATTTAAATCAAAAACAAATGATCAAGAAGTTATTGTGGCAATGAAACAGGGAACTCTTGAGTGGCAGTCGGGAGTTGCAGAGCGTTTTTCCAAAAGACTGATAGACGCAGTTAACTCGCGTATGAATGCGGCTTCGGATAAGTTTCAAAGTGATTTAAACAGATCAGGCAGTTCTGAAAATGCTATAGTTCAGGCGTTGCTTTCGTTGCGCAAGGAAATGGCTTTTTTGGCAGACGCCATTAATTTGCCGGTACTCCCTGTCAAAGATCGACAGCACTATTTAAATCTTGTGTTGGAACAAGCCGATAATATGCAAAAATCATTAGAGGATTCGGCAAAAAAAGATAGAAGCGGAAAGATGTCGAGTATAGTCAGAAACCATAAAGTGAATTCATTTTAGGAGGAGTTAATTATGAGCGATCTATTGGAAAGCAAGGAGCTGATAAAACGGTATTCTATTGCCAGAATACCGTTTATTGCAATCAATACTATTGAAAGAACTCGTGCATTGGATGTATTGAAGGATATTTCGGAGGAATTGAATTTACCGTTTTTTGTACATTCACTTTCAAAAGGAGTATATGATATTTCTACTGAAAAAGTTTTAAACGAAGATAAGTCAGTTTACGGAGCAATTGATTTTATGACCGAACAAATGAAGCGGAGGCAATATTTAACTTTAATTTTAACCGAAGTGCCTGATTTAAGCGGCGAAAACAGTGATTCAAAACAGATAATGGCATTGGTTAATCTTGCTAATGAATCCGGCGGAGTTATAATAGTCCTGACAAATTGCGCCGTATGGAATCAACTTCAAAGACAGGGAATGACTTTGAAAATAGATGTGCCAAACGAAGATGAAATGTATTCTATTATAAAAGAATATATTGACGACTATAGAAGTGAGATACCGATTGAATGGGATAATACAGATATAAGAGAGGCTGCTTCGACTTTGGCGGGAGTGACTGCGATTGAGGCTGAAAATGTAATAGCGGCATTGATTGCAAATAAGTGTATCAGAAAATCCGATATGGATGAGATTAGATTTGCCAAAGATAGGCTTTTCTCCGATATTTCCGGACTTGAAAAAATTGATGTTGATGACAGCGTAAAGGATGTCGGCGGACTCGAGGGCCTTAGAAAGTGGCTTAATGAAAAAAAAGAATTGCTTACTCCTGAAAAACGTGACCAGATGCGCGCAAAGGGATTGCAGCCGCCGAGAGGAATTTTGCTTGTCGGAGTTCCCGGATGCGGTAAATCGTTATCGGCTAAATCCATAGCGGCAAATTGGAAACTGCCTTTGTACAGATTGGATTTTGCTACTGTTCAGGGCAGTTATGTCGGTCAATCCGAGCAGCAACTTAAAGACGCGCTTACAACAGCGGAAAACGTTTCGCCTTGTGTTTTATGGATTGATGAAATTGAAAAGGGATTGTCCGGAGCGACAGGCGGTGCCGGCGATGGCGGCGTGTCTACCAGAATGGTCGGTCAGTTTCTGTTTTGGATGCAGGAGTGCAAAAAGCAGGTGTTTGTAGTTGCGACTGCAAATGATGTGTCAATGCTCCCGTCGGAATTATTAAGAAGGGGACGTTTTGACGAATTGTTCTTTGTTGATCTTCCTACCGCAGAAGAAAGAAGAGATATACTGAAGCTTTATATGCATAAATATTTGAATCTGCAGTTTGAGGGACAATTCTCTGATAAAATTGTTGAACTGAGTGACGGTTTTACCGGTGCTGATTTGGAATCCACGGTTCGAGATTTAGCATATAGATCATTGGCGAATGATAACTTCGTTTTGAATGAGGAAAATATGATTACTGCATTTAATAATGTCGTTCCTCTTTCTCAAACAAGTCCTGAAAAAATTGAGGGAATAAGAGATTGGGGCAAGGAACGCGCTGTACCGGCGTCAGGTAAACCAATTGGCGGTGAACAACTTACCCAAAAGAAAACAGGTCCTAAAACACGAAAAGTATTGGTTTAGTAGTTATTAAAGACGTGAATTGTATTTTTGTGTCTGCGTTTTTGGGAGGTTAATGTTATGGAATATCATTTTGAAACCGGCAGTGAGGTTAATGAGGGATTAGAAAGTAATAGTGAACAGTTATCCGAAAATGTTGAGGTTGACGAAAATTTTGATGATTGCTCATTAAGTGAGACGGAAGAATATCACGAGATTAACGATAATGTCGAAGAATCGGACGAGGTGTCGGATAATTTTGATGATTGTGATTTAGAGGGTGTTGAACTTGAAGAAAGGGAAGCATCCCTTGAGGAATATGATGACGCCGAATTTGATGATTGTTCTCAAAATGACGGTTTTGAAATAAATGAGAAAACCGAGGAAGTCGCCGAATCCGAGGAAGGTACCGAAGAAATTGGCGAAGCCGATGAAATCGCGGATGAGGTAGAAACCGAAGAGATTGACGAGATAAACGAGGAAACCGAGGAAGTCGATGAAACTGAGGAAGTTATCGAGAAAGTCGATGAAACCGAGGAAGCCGTCGAATCCGAGGAAGGTACCGAAGAAATTGGCGAAGCTGATGAAACCGCGGATGAGTCAGAAATCGAAGAAACTGATGAAATAAACGAGGAAATCGGGGAAGTCGATGAAACTGAGGAAGCCGTCGAATCCAAGGAAGTTGCTGAGGAAGTTGCTGAATCCGAGGAAGGTACCGAAGAAATTGGCGAAGCTGATGAAATCGCGGATGAGTCAGAAATCGAAGAAACTGACGAGATAAACGAGGAAACCGAGAAAGTCGATGAAACTGAGGAAGTTATCGAGAAAGTCGATGAAACCGAGGAAGTCGTCGAATCCGAGGAAGTTGCTGAATCCGAGGAAGGTACCGAAGAAATTGGCGAAGCCGATGAAATCGCAGATGAGGTAGAAACCGAAGAGATTGACGAAATAAACGAGGAAGTCGATGAAACTGAGGAAGCCGTCGAATCCGAGGAAGTTGCTGAGGAAGTTGCTGAATCCGAGGAAGATTCCGAAGAAATTGGCGAAACTGATGAAATCGCGGATGAGGTGGAAACCGAAGAGATTGACGAGATAAACGATGAAACCGACGAAGTTGTTGAAACCGAGGAAGTTGCTGAATCCGAGGAAGGTACCGAAGAAATTGGCGAAGCTGATGAAATCGCGGATGAGTCAGAAATCGAAGAGATTGACGAAATAAACGATGAAACTGAGGAAGTCGATGAAACCGAGGAAGCCGTCGAATCCGTCGAATCCGAGGAAGTTATTGAGGAAGTTGTCGAAACCGATGAAGTTGTCGAAGAAATTGGCGAAGCCGATGAAATCGCGGATGAGGTAGAAACCGAAGAAACAGAGGAATCCGAGAAAGTTGAGAATTCGGAAGTTGTTTATGATATTGATAAAATCCTTAACGATGAAAAAATCACGACCGAGGAAATTGATGCTCTATACAGTGAAAATATCAAACAAATAAACGAATTTAATGAAAATCAACAAACACTTGAATTGGATTGCAAAGAGAAATTTGACAACGTTTTAAAGTACGAAAAGGGTACCGAGGAATATGAGACAGCGTTAAGTGAGTATAATAATGCTCTTTCTAAAAAAGAGAGAGCAGCCGAATACATAGCTGAGTTGAATGAAAATAACAGTAAGCTTGAACAAAAAAAGAACGATCTTATGGAACGTGGTATTGAAGCCAAGAATTCAATAATTGAAACGCCAAGCAAGATCGATATGCTTAACGAGATGAGAGCCCAAGAAGCTCTACTTTTGCAGGAAAGACAAAAAATTGCGGATAATATTGCACAGATAAGCGAGAGTGGTGATCCGAACGGCAATCTTGCAAAGGAATATGAGAAACTTTCGGAAATTGATTCTAAAATCGCTGATGTAAGTATAAAAGAGCAGGATATAAAAGATGAAATAACGAGCGCATCCAGAAAGGTTTCGGAGCGTTTGGATGGGAATGTTATGGCTGCCACTGAATTGCATAATAAGTATGAAGATATTAAATTCAGCGACAGAGTCAAGCCGAATGACATAAAAGCAGTTATTGAAGAAAACAGTGATCTAATTGAGCTTATGCAACAAGACGAGAAAACGCTTGAAGAGGCAATAAATTTGAAACTTGATGAGATGCGGAAGTCGGCGAATGATGATGCTTATCGTAAATTATTTTATGAATATAATAATTTAATAGAACAGAAAAGCAAGCTTAATTATAATATAAATAATTTGACAACAAATAATCAACTGCTTGAGGAAAGAATGGAAGAAATTGAAAACAGACCAACGGTGAGGGATGCAATTGCCTCGATTTTTTCCGGTATTACATTGGGCAAGGGGAAAAAGGCTAATGTTGAAACGGCACAAGTGTCCGAACTCTCAAATGATACGACTTCGAATCATAACGGTATAGAAGGCGTTAATCTGTCTATTTCGGAACGGTTTGAAAAAGTAAAAGATAAAGACTTTAAAGAGTTGACGCTTGATGAGAAAAATGAACTCATTAGCATTTCCGTTGATAATATTGCCGAAAAATATAGCGATCGAGTCTCACCCAAACGTATTGAGATGATGAAAGAACACATCAAATTTGTTGATGTAAAAACCGTTAAAGCTGAGAACAAGAATTGCGATCCGATGAGGATTCTGGGCTATTATTCACCGTCAACTGATGAAATAAAAATAAATATTGATGCAGGACAAAGTGTAAGTGAGATGATAGCCACTATAGACCATGAGTGTATGCATATGGCGTCTCAACAGATCGATGTTTCAGAACATGCGGTAGGAAATATTACCGGTGTAAAACGTGCAGACCTATACAAGAAAAATGTTGGTATGAACGAAGGCATTACTGAGATGTATTCCATTAATAATATGCATGATTTTAATCCTGAGTATGTCTCAGGGTCATATCCTCGTCAAGTTAAGCTTATGAGGCAGTATGAAGAAATATGCGGAAAGGATAAAATTTTAAACGCTTATTTTAACAATGACATATCCATCATGGAAAATGATTATGATCTGGTTATGGGAAAAGATTCGTTCAGGAAATTTTGTATCGAAATGGATGAAATGTATTCGGCCGAAGAATCAAAGAATTTTTACGCTGCCGACTCGTATTTTGATAGCCTGGAACGGAAATTACAAGAATATAAAGAGAAAAAGATGAGGGGAATTCAAAATGTGTGAAAAAAGTGTAAATGATATACTACGCGATGTTTTTCCGAATGAGATATCAAGCAATTATATAACCCGTCTTACTATTTTGTATCGGGTGCTTTTGGATGTGGTAAAACATGAAGATGTTGAGCGGATATATAATGAAATTATACGTTGTGAAAATATGATAAAAGATAATACCGTAAGGAGTATCGAAGAATTTAAGGATCCTACGGATGTTAGTCTTATTCAGGCTTATTCCGAGCTTGCTTTCGCTTGTGCGATCGTGAAATATAATACAGGGAATGATATGTTGATAGCTGATTATCAGGGGGAGATTTTTGAAGAATTGTGCAAAAACGAAGATATTGTCAGTAAGGAAACCCGTAGCAGTATGGCAAAAGTAATATCAGAAACAATTTTAGATTTTAAGTACGCTTCGGGTTCTATTGAGAACACGAGTTTTCGTATGCACTCTGTAATGTTGTAAACAATATTATTTATCAAAGAAATTAATTAATGCAAGGAGGAATATATTATGCCGAGACCAATGTTAAGAACACCGCAAAAAACCGAGACTGAGAGCCATAGTTTGTTAAGTGCGACTCAAAACAGAGAACAGCAAAATCAAAAACAGCAGATCGATAAAATGAAGCTTGACAGACTGTTGCGTAAAACACGCTCCAAAGAGTACATGGACGCTATTCATCGTCTTGATGCCGGAGGTCATGTACATAATCAAAATAAGGTTAACAGCATAATTGATGCAATTAAACGAGAGTTTCCGGAAGTTGAAGTGTCCGGTATTTTGCTGGGATATGTAGCAATATGTTATCTCGGGGCGCCTTATGAGGTTCATACTCTTGATTTTAACGGAGGCATAATTGAACATTATAAGAGTGGAACATCATTGCCCGGTGGACTTGAAAAAGCGAGAGGAATTGCAATGAGAGGCGGATATGACTTTATTGAGGTATATGTGGATTGTTGCAGGGCCGTTAGTTCAAACGGTGCCGTATCGGTTATATCGTGTTAATCAATACATCTTGTTTTTCATTGGGAAAACTTTAATTAAATGAGGGAAAAATATATAGAAAGATTTGGTGAGGACAGATATGATATGTTCAAAATGCGGTTCGCGGATTGAAGAAGGCGAGGTTTTTTGTCCTGAATGTGGGACGAAAGTCGAAAGTCAAGAAACAAGATTTTGCGACAATTGCGGAAATCATGTTTCGAAATATGCTCGTTTTTGTGATTATTGCGGCGCGGAGATTAGCGCCGATCCTTTTGATGTCGATAATAATAGCAGTAGTACAAATAAGACGGCAAACGACGCTGATAATATTAATAATACATCATATAATGCCTACAATACAAGTGACCACAGCTCGCAAAGCAAAGCGGCTGCGAAACAAAAGAATTTATTATTTGTTTTGATCGGAGCTGCAGTGCTGATTTTGATTTGTCTTATGTTTTTAATAATTCGAGGTACAACTGATATTGATTCGAAAAAAACGATAGCGAATCAAAATAATAGCAGTGTTGTTGACAATTCCACAGCTGCAAATTCTGTTGCGCAGCCCACTGCAGCGCCTCGCTCTGATTTAAACTCCGTAACTCAAGTTCCGAATGTTGAGAAGAAACCGACGCCTGTGCCTGTGGATAACAGTGTAAAATCCTATATGTACATTTACAATTGTAATAAATCGATAACATTAAGGGAGGCGCCGAATACATCGTCAAATGAGATTACGCAGATGCCATACGGGGCATCGATCGGAGTCATTGATACAAATGCCGGGAATGGATTTTACAAAGTAAACTATAACGGCATCATCGGGTATGCGGCATCATCATATATTACTCAATCAAAGCCGCCGGAAAAAAACGTGGTTAAAGTTTCTGAGGAGCAGCTTGAAAATTTCATTGATAGTTCATTAAGAGCGTTTGTTAACGGTATAAATACGGGAGATACTTCATATATTTCGGAATATTTTACCGGAAGCGCTGCTTCCGAGGAGAGGAATTCCCGTGATGAAATTGATAATATTGTTGTAAGCGAGCAAATTTTGTCATTAAATTGTCATAGCGCATCATATATTTCCGAAAATCGCGCTTCGGTTATTCGTGATTCTGTAATACGAGTTGTTTACAATGACGGTTCGGTTAAAGATATTACTGAACGGTACAAGTACTATGTACAAGTCAATGATGACGGCACAATGCGAATTACCGGATTAGAGGAAAAATAAATCCATGCTTTGCTATTGATTTTTACGACAACGCGGAAAAAGATGTGTAAAAAGGAATAAAAGAAGACCTCTTTGGTGAAAATTATGGTAAAAATAATTTTTATCAAGGAGGTTTTTCGACATGAAAATACCAAAAGAAGTTATCAAGGAAACTCCATACAATCGTATTCGGCACTATCCCGAATTTTGTGTAAACTCCAAAACGGTAATATAATCTGTTTTGCCGAGGCAGAAAGGCACTGTCCCGAATTTTGTGTAAACTCCAAAACGGTAATATAATCTGTTTTACCGAGGCAGAAATTGACTTGCTCA
>CANPWW010000011.1 GCA_947585115.1 uncultured Monoglobus sp. | reverse complement strand
CCCTCTTTTGAGTTTTTGTCGGGATCTGACGCGGCCACGTTCTTTACGATGTCCTTGATCTGATCCTGCACCTCAAGGCCGGACATGGTGCCCATGCTGATTTCTCCGTCAGGAATCACGGCGCTGTCAAGCGCGTCATGATTAACGGTCTGATAATAGTTGTCCTTGAGGTTGGTGCCGAACACGCGGTACATACGCTCGATAAACAGCTCCATCTCGTCTGTCGTCACGTTGTCGTCGGGCGCAAATATGCCCTCGGCTTTACCCGCGACTATGCCCGAGTCGAACACGTCCGAAAGCTCGGTCTCGGCCCAGTCGGGGATATCGGTGAACGTCTCGGCGGGGAAAGCGATGTACTCGTTGGCGCCCTCGATCTCGGGGATCTCGCCAAACGCGCGCTTCAGCATAACCAGAGCCTCGGCTCTTGTCACGCTCCAGTCCTCGTGGAGCAGACCGTCCTCATAGCCCTTTAAAACATCGGTCTTTTGGACGCCGGGGTTGTAGTCGTCGGCGGCGGTGAGCAGCATGTCGCAGACCTCGCCGCGGGTGGCGTAATCATCAGCGGTCGCCTCGTCGGCGAACACAGCCGCGGGCATCGCGGTGAGCAGCATCGCCGCGCTTATAAACAGCGCGATTAATTTCTTCTTCATGTAATAATTCCTCCTTGGTGAGTTTTATAATAAATTAATTTTTTTCATATATAAATAATATATTTTTTAAATAATATATTTTTTAGCGGCGCGCTAAACATCCGAGTGATTGTTGAGGCGGATTCGGGCCGTGAATATTTCTTTTTCGGCATCGAAGCGGAACATGGCGCTGCCGCCGTATTTTTGAGCGGTGCGCGCTATGCTCGTAAGGCCGTAGCCTCCTCCCGCTCGTCCGCTCAGAAACGCCTCGGCGGGCAGGAATCCGTCCTCGGTCCTGAACCTCCTGATTATCCGCGCCTCTTTGCAGGAATTGGTTATCTCTATCGCAAACGAGCCCTGCACCGTGCCGATCCTGACGCTTATACGCCGATCCTCGGAACAATTTTTGCACGCTCTTATCGCGTTCTCAAAAGAATTGGCGAACAGCACCGTAAGGTCCGCGGCGTCTATGTCAAGCTCGCCGCACTCGGCGCAGACATCGCAGCTTATGTCGGCGTCTCTCGCCATGCCGATATAATACTGCAAAAGGCCGTTGACAGTCATGTTTTTGCAGTACGCCTCGCTGTCGCGCCTGACTGTCATATCTATGACCTCAGAGAGGTACTCCCTCATCTCGTCAAGCTTTCCTCTGTCAAGCATATCGCTCAGCGAGGTGTAGTGGTGCCTCAGGTCGTGCCTCATTCGGCGCGTGTTTTCCATATCGTCCATGATTCTCTCGTATTGCAGATGCTGAATTTCCAACGTGCGCTTTCTCTCGTTGTCCGCCTCGCGCCGCAGCGATTCGCGGAAGATCAGCCAGTATATAAGCACCTGATCTACCAGCATGACCAAAAACATTGTCAGCAGCAGCAAATACAGTCGGTATTCCATATAATAATACGAAAAATCGACGCATATTATCATTATGACAAACACGGTCGTTGACGCGATAAGTATAATAAACTCCCGCCTCATGCTCCGCGTTTCGACTTTGGTTATGTATTCGCGCAGTATGCGGATAACGAAAGACAGCATCAGCGGCAGCAGAAAAGCCGCGGTTATCAAATAAAGCAGCACTCCGCTCGGCGAATACACCGCCCATTCCGCGACATTCTCATACACGCGATAAAATCCCGGAAGCAGGCCGTTGAGCGCGTTCACCAGGCAGTATTGCAGCGTCGCGTAGAACAAGACCACGAAAAAGACCAGCAGCTTTTTTATCAGAGATTCTCGCACCAGCCAGATGTAGGCCAGCATCGTCAGCAGTATAGCGGAAAACATGAACACGTTCGCGATATAGGCCGCGTTTCCCGAATAGCCGCGCTGCATCGCCGCCGGGAACAGCGCCGCCGCGATAATTGTAGCCACCGTCACGCATATGAAAATACGCACGCGCCGAAAGCGGTATGAATCTTGCGGAAACGGCAGAAAGATCATCAGGGCGCAGGGAAAAAACTGTATGAAGAATCCCAAAGAATTCTGCAAATATGCCGTCATAACAAACACTCCCTTATAATTCTGTTCATAACCCTTTCCGCTGCGAAAGCCGCTCAAACACGTAATTATCATACGCCGCGCGTATCGCCGCGCTCTGCCTTGTGGCGATCGGCAGCCTGATCCCGCTGCGCAAGACGCAGGTGCCGCTCTCCATCTGCGAGATATAGTCCATATTGACGACTATGCCGCGGTTTATTCTTAAAAAATTCTTATTCATTTGGTTCTCAAGCTCGCTGAACGACATCCGTATCTTAATGTGCCGCCCGTCGGCAAGCGTGATGATGACCGAGTGGTTGTCGCTCTCGATAAGGCATATCTGGTCGAGCAGTATCGTGTGCCGCTCGGCACCCGATTTAAGCGTGATGCGCTCCCTGTTTTCGGAGCGCGACTCGGTCAGACGCCTGAACGATTCTATCACTCCGTCGGCCGTTATCGGCTTTACCAGATAGTGCACGGCGTAAAGAGAAAAAGCGTCCACCGCAAAGTCACGGCTGACCGTCACAAACACAATGCCCGTTTCGGGAGAGATCTCACGCAGCCGCTTCGCTATGTCAAGGCCGTTTTCGCCGGGCAGATAAATATCCAAAAACGCGATATCAAACGGCGGGTATTCCTTTGCCGCGGCGAGCAGTGACGCGCCGTTTGAAAACACTTCCGCGGTGCGCGTCGGGTCCCAAGCCTCAAGCGCTTCCTCGAACTGCTCGCGCTCTCTCAAATCATCGTCGCAAACCGCGATCCTCATACCGCATACCTCCCAAGATCGTTTAGCGTGTATTTAAGCGCAGTAATCCAAAAATATTATAGCACAACATTTTGTGGCTTTCAATACTTTAATCCCACATTTCACGCCCCAAAACCCGCATTTCACGCAATCGGGGCGCAAAAAAACCGACAAGCCGCGCTTATCGGTTTATATTGACTATTTGCTGTCTGATTGACTATTTGCTATCTGAACGAATAGCCGCCCTTTACCATGATTATGACCTCGTTGCTGGCCTTGAATCCGCGGCCGTCGTCACGCGGGACGATCAGCATATGATTCGAGGGCATCTCGGTGCCGTCGGGCAGGTCGTAGCCGCAGGTCGTGTCGGCTATTCCTCCCATTTCGGTGCCGATTATCACGCCGTTGCCCTTTCTGAGCACGAACTGCGCCCCGCCGTCGAATATAACGGTCTGGCCGGGGTTCACGTTTACCACCGAAAAATTGTCGGAATAGGAATCGGACGAGCCCTCGCCCAGCCGCTCCTCGACATACGCCTTAAACTGCGGCACAACCACGTTTACTATGTAGCTTTTGGTAACGACCGGGTCGTCGGTATCGCCCGGCTCGGCCAGGACCGAGGTCACGCCCAGCAGCGCGGCGATCACCGCCGCCGCGATCATTATTTTAACTATCACACCTTTTAAATCGGATTTCATAATAGTACCTCCTTATGTGATTTTCAAAAAATATTATCTGTCGTCAAGTCCGAAACTTATGCTTATCGCGCGGTTGACGCGCGTCATCAGTCTGTCGTCAAGATGGCCGATCTTCTCTTTCAGTCTGCGTTTGTCTATCGTGCGTATCTGCTCCGCCAGGACCACCGAGTCCTTCGAAAGGCCGTATCCCCCGGCGTCAAGCTCTATATGGGTGGGCATTTTGGCTTTGTTGAGCTGAGAGGTTATGGCGGTGGCGATAACGGTCGGGCTGTACTTGTTGCCCACATCGTTTTGTATAATCAGCACCGGGCGCACTCCGCCCTGCTCAGAGCCCACGACCGGACTTAAATCCGCGTAATAAATGTCTCCGCGTTTTACTACCAAATCAATTCACACTCCGCAAGTTTAGTTTTTCTAAATGCCTTTGGTAGTATTTTATGCCTTAAATCTGTTTTGGTTCGGACGGCGGAACTTGCGGTGACAAAACGCCGACGCCTATGTACAGATCAGGTTTTTATCGGGCTGTCGAGAAGGTAATTGTGAACGTCGGTCACACGACCTCCTTTAAGATAGACCCGAGGCACTCTCTTTCCAATGACACAAAGAATTTCATAATTTATCGTTCCCATAATCCCGGCTATCTCCTCAATTGGGAGCTCGCTTCCCATTGAGTCTTTGCCGAAGAGTACGGCCTCGTCACCGATACTGATATTATTGACATCCCCGGCGTCTATCATACATTGGTCCATGCAAATTGTTCCGATCTGGGGGCATTTTTTTCCGCCCGCCAGCACCTCGACCTTTCCCGACAAAAGCCGCGAATAACCGTCGGCGTACCCGATCGACACGGTGGCGATCTTGGTCGGCCTTTCGGTTATATACTTTCTGCCGTAGCTGACCGACGCGCCCGCTCCAACGGTTTTGACGTTGGTTATCCTCGCCTTGAGCGACATGGCGGGGCGCAGCTTTAATATGCTTTTATCCACGAAATCGCTCGGCATCAGGCCGTATAAAATAATTCCGGGGCGCACCATGTCCATGTGATATTCGGGAAAGCGCATCAGGCCCGCGCTGTTGCAGCAGTGGCGTAGATTTATTTTCACGCCGCGCTCTCTGAGCTTTTCGCAAAGCTCGGAAAAGCGCTCGAACTGCCGCTTTGTATACTCGTCGTCATCGTCGTCGGCCACGGAAAAATGCGTGAATATTCCGTCTATCTCAAGATTCGGAAGCTCGGATATCCGCTCTATCTCCTCGATAGTCGCTCGCTTCGCGGCCTCGTCGCCGCAGTACCTGAAACCGACTCTGCCCATGCCCGTGTCGATCTTGATATGTATTTTTCCGACCTTATCAAGGCGCGCGCCCGCGTCGGACACCGCCTTTGCCATCTCAAAGGTGTAGCAGTTGGGCATGATGTCTTTTTCGATAAGCTCCTCGGCGTAGCTTATGTCGGTGTAGCCCAAAATAAGCACCGGGGTCGTTATCCCGCACTTGCGTATCTGGATGGCCTCGTCGATAAAAGCGACCGCCAGCGCGTCGGCTCCGCTGTCGATCATGGTCTTGGCCGCCTCCAGATAGCCGTGGCCGTAGCCGTCGGCCTTGACGACCGCCATGATTTTTGTGTTGTCTCCCACGTGGGCGCGTATGGCACGCATGTTTTCGGATATCGCGTCCAGGTCGATCTCGGCCCAGGCGCGCTTTTCGTTATTCATAATAAGCTCCCCCTATTTGCTCGGCGCCGTTATTCCGCGTTTGATATCATTCTGAGCGCTTTGGGTATCCGCTCGCAAAGGTCTGTCGCCAAGATCCCGCGGTCGCCTATGTCGCAGCGCGCAAGATCTCCCGCCGCTCCGTGAACGAAGCTTCCCAGAACAGCCGCGTCGAAGCTCTCGAGGCCCTGACCCATCAGGCTGCCTATTATTCCCGAGAGCGCGTCGCCCATGCCGCCGCTCGCCATCGCCTCGCTGCCAGAGTTATTGACTCTCAGCTTTCCGCTGGGCGAGGCTATAACCGTGTCCTTGCCCTTTAGCACCACGGTCACGCCGTATTCCTTGGCGAATTCCGCCGCTACGCCGCTTCGGTCGTTCTGCACCGCCTCGATCGGCTCGCCCGTCAGGCGGCTCATCTCTCCCGGGTGAGGCGTTATAACAACGCTGCACGACATGCGGTTCTTGTGCTTTCTGAGTATGTCGAGGTTTTCCGAGATAACATTAAGCGCGTCGGCGTCAAGCACCATGTCGGTCGAGCCGTTTAGGAGCGAGTCGATAAGCTTCGGCATATCGCCGTTTCGCGACAGGCCGGGGCCGAAAACGCAGACGTCGGCTCGGCTGAGGCGCCTTTTTATCTCGCCCAGAGCGTCAAGGCTCAGCGTGCCGTCGCTCAGTTCGGGCAGAGGCGCGGTCATCGCCTCGGTCAGTTTTACCGCGGCTATGGGCTGCTGTGATTTAGGCACGCCCACCGTCACAAGTCCGCTGCCGCATCTGAGCGCTCCAAGAGCCGCCAGACACGGCGCGCCGCTCATTCCCGGACTTCCGCCAACTATCATGACCTTGCCGCAGTCGCCCTTGTTGGCCTCGGGAGCCCTGCGCGGTATCAGGCGGGCGTAGTAGTCGACCCCCTCGTAAAACGGCAGGCCCGTGCCGGGGATATTCTCGGAAATATAAACCGCCGCGACCGCAACGGTGTCGGAATGTGATATGCTCACCGAGGCGTTTATCCTCACGCCTCCGAATTTTATGTAGGGCATGCCCAGCTCGTCGTGGCAGATCTCAATATCAGACATATCAAAGTTGCGCACCCCGGTGCCGAGAGCTTTTGAAAAAGCCTCCTTTGCCGCGAAATGCCCCGCCACCGACTCGTAAAATTTCTTGGCGGCGGCCTTTGATGTGAAATACTCGGTCTCGCCGTCGGTGAACACGCGGCGTATAAACATTTCAAGGTTTTTCATATCCCTGAAGCGGGATATTTCGATTACGTCAATTCCTATCATATTTCATCTTCTCCTATCATCTTCGCGCACTGTTTCATTCCGCTTATTTATTCAAAAACACTTTTCTGGGCGCCATCGCCCTAAAGCACTCGAGTATCTTGTCGTTTGGATTAAACAGCAGCAGCCGTCCGTTTCCATTCTCGGTGTACGCCGCGAAATAAAGATCGTCGGCGTTCTTGTCGGTGCAGGCGTATATTTTTTTGAGGCCCGGATTGTTCATGTAGCGGTTAAAGTCGTCGCTGCTCCTGTGCGCCAATATTTCCATATCGTTTATGTTAAAGCTCGTGACGCGCTTTCTGCGCCTCGCGTTTATAACCGCGTCAACGTCCAGTTCGCCCGCCGTGAAGGCGTACTCGTACTCCATGTTGGTCGAGGTTATTAAAAGATACAGCGCGTAAATAATGCCGACCACGATTATCAGCAGAAACATGCCGACAAACGGTATAAACGCGCTGAGAGCGCCCAGCGCCGCGATGATCACCAGCGCGCCGACTATGCTCAGAACTATTTTCAGATAGTCGCCGCTGTCCTTCTTTTTCTTAACCAATTGTTCCGCGAACAGATCCATGTCCATAATTTTCTCTCCTATTCATTTTCATTAATATTATATTCACAAAATTTACGCAAAGCTATTCGTTAAACGGTATATTCTCGGGTCCTATGTTTTCGGCGGTCTCCGACGTTATATCCAGCTGCTTTTGGCTGTTGCTGCCCACCGCTAAAACCGCCTCGCCGGGCGACAGCGACAGGCCCAGCGAATGGGAATTTCCGCAGGCGACCGCGATAACGCCGTCCCAGAATCCCAGCGAGCCTTGGTTCAAAGAATTGTCGCCCACGGACACGGCCTTGCCGTCCGCGCCGCAGTACACTATATATCCCGATCCCACGGCCGCCGAGACCGCGTCTTTGATACCGGACGTGTTTTTCTGACCGTAGCTGTCGTCGCCCAGCACCTTCACGCTGCCGTCGTATTTTATGAGCACCGTGTTTTTCTCGCCCGTGGCTACGCGCAGCACATTCTTCTCGCCCTCGACGTCGCACTGGCCGTACTCGTTCCAGCCCGTCGCAAGCACCGTGCCGTCGCTCTTGAGGCCGATCGTGTGATTGCCCGCGGCGGCAACCTGAACTATGTCGTTCCACTCCTGCACGTCGCACTGGCCGTAGTTATTGTTGCCTCTCGCGACCACGTGTCCGTTTGCCTTGAGGCCGATCGTGTGGCCCTCTCCGGTCGATACAGCCACAATATCGGACCAGCCCGAAACATCGCACTGGCCGTACTCGTTGTCGCCGCAGGCCGTGAGATACCCGTCGTATGTCATTCCGACGGTATGGTTGCCCCCGGCGGACACCGCGATGATCTTTGTCCACTCGCCCGTGTCGCACTGGCCGCTGCCGTTGTCTCCGTACGCTGCCACTGTTCCGTTCTTCCGCGCCGCGGCGCTGTGGTTGTATCCCGCCGAGATCAGCCTTCCGCCCGCGTTCAAAATATTCCTCATGTTTGAAACACTGCGCTTGTAGTCCCCGCACTCGTGGAAATATTTCAGCGCCTCGCCGTATTCGCCTATGTTCATATAAGAAAGCGCGGCGCAGTATTTTATTTCTTTACCGTCGTTTCCCGAAAAATTGTATTTATCATCCAGAGCCGCCAGAGAGGGTGCAGCCGCGGCATAGTCGCGGTTTATGTAAAGGTTCATCGCCTGCTTAAACGCGCCGCTCCTGACCGAAAAGTGCCGCGCCGCCGCGCCGCCTCCGAAAATAAGAGCCGCCGCGCAGACTATGACCGCCGCGATCATCACAAGCTTTCGGTTTTCGGACATCAGCTTTTTATTCGGCTTTTTTTCTGAATTTCTGTCTTTTATCTCCTTTGTCAGCCTAAGACGCAGCCACTCTTCGCCCAGCGCCTCCTCGGACACTATATCGTCCGCCAGGCTCTGATTCGGATTGACCCATGATGTTCCGTCCTCAAACAGCACCTTCGCCACCTCGACGAAAACCGACTGCGTGAGCTCGGGCACCTCATTAAGCTGCTCCTGCCCGAACAGCGTCGCGGGCTTCGCGTTGACGTTGACGTAGGGCAGGTTCTTGAGCTGCACGCATAGATTAAGGTCTTTGTCAAAGCAGCCCACGTTGAAGTAGGCCGAGCGGACATTGCTGCCGCAGTTGTTGTAAAGCTTGAGCCGCAGCGCGGTCCTGCCTCCGGTCTCTTTCAGCACCTCGCTGGTGTCGATATAGATCGGCGCGTTGCCTCGGTTCTCGTATTCGGTTTTCTTTATGGTTTTATATGTAACATCAGCCATTTAATCACCTTTGATTCACAAATCTACAGAATAATTATACTACAAAGTCGGACAAAAAACATTACGATTCTGTTAATAGTATAATACAAAACAAAAACAATTTGACAATATACAATATATTGTGTATCATTATAGAAAAGATATTTTCGAAAGGAGCGATATTATGAATGTAATTGACGCGATCAAAGGACGCAGAAGCATCAGAAAATTCAAACAGCAGGATGTTCCGCAAAAGGACATCGAAACGATCATCGACGCCGCACGTTACGCCGCCAGCGGCGCCAACATGCAGCCGATCAAGTACGCGGTGATGAGGAACCATAGGGAGGTCTATCCCTGCACCAAATGGGCGGGCTATCTGACCGATTGGGACCCGGCCGAGAACGAGAGGCCGCTGTGCTACATAGCGATCCTGGGCGACGCGGGCATAAAAAAGACCTTTGAGCCCGACGCGGGCGCGGCGGTCACGACCATGATGCTGGCGGCGCATGAAATGGGTCTGGGCACCTGCTGGCTGGGCGCCATCGACAGGGCGAAGCTCAAGGAAATGCTGGGCACCAAGCACGAGGTTCTGTACCTGCTGGCGGTGGGTTATCCGGCGCAGGAAAGCCGCGTCGTTGATGAGACAGACGGAAACATAAAATATTACGAGGACGAAAACGGAGTAATAAACGTCCCCAAACGCCCGATGAGTGAGATAAACGTAGGGACTAGGGAATAGGATCTAGGGACTAGGATCCCCCCTCAGCCAACGTAGCGATTAGTAATTAGCGAATAGCGAATACGCGGAGTTGATTTGGCGAAATTCATTCGCATTTTCCCGCGAACGTATGTGTTAGGCTCTCCCCAAGGGGAGAGGCAGGCGGGCGGCATATTGCCGCCCGTGGTTTAATTAATTAGGCCCTCAGAGCATCGCGCAAATAAAAAACGCGGCACACGAAGCGCCGCGGAAAATGCGGAACCTCGTTGTCGCCAAACAAACCCGAATTTATACTTTCGTAAAGCAAAAGCATAAATATTCCGCATTTTTTACGAAATAAAACTATTGCTTTTTAAAAAGTATAAATTCCATAATTATTCGGATTTGCTTGGCAAATTTATATTACCACAAATTCGGGTCTGTGTCAAGGATAAATATGATTCGGACAAAACAAACGGGCGGATGATATCCGCCCCTACAACATTTTGCGTACCAATTTCGTAGGGGACGGCCCCGGACGTCCCGGCTCGCCCCTTGGGGAGAGCTGTCACCGTAGGTGACTGAGAGGGGTTCCTAGTCCCTAGTCCCTACGTTGACCCCTCTCCGCCCGCAAGCGGGCACCTCTCCCCAAGGGGCGAGGCAAACGGACGCCCAATTCCCTACGTTCTCACATTCTCGCGTGAAAACAATACTGTTATAAATTTTTGTTTTATTCTTATAGATATATATTTGAAAATTATGTGAGAATGTGAGACATTGTCTCAAAAACAACGTATCCACGGGCTTTGCGGTGTCTCACATACCTCAAATTTATGTGAGAATCATGTGAGATATGTGAGACATTTATATTTAATTTCGTTATTAAAACCTGAAATCTCTGGCGCCTTGCTCGATTTTTTTCAGGTATTCCTTGGTGGTGCTATAAACCTTCGGGTTGGGCACCTTTTTAATTTCCTGCTCTATCAGCTTTTCGCCGTTTATCTTGGTCTCGGGCGAGGCGTAGTCCTCGAGGTACTCCTTGAGGGTGATAAGCGCGTTGGGCTGGCAGCAATTCTGTATCGCGCCCGACTTGGCGAGCGGCATAAAGCGGTCGCCGGTTCTGCCCTCGCGGTAGCAGGCGGTGCAAAAGCTGGGTATATATCCGAGGCCCACCAGCCAGTTTATCACCTCGTCGAGGGTTCTGCGGTCGCTGGTGTCGAACTGCGCCGAGTTTTCCTCCTCGGGCTCGGGCTCGGCGTAGCCGCCGACGCTGGTGCGCGAGCCGCCGCTTATCTGGGAGATTCCCAGCTCAAGCGCCTTTTCGCGGCTCTTTTCGCTCTCGCGGGTAGAAATTATCATTCCGGTGTACGGCACCGCTATCCTGATGACCGCGATTATCTTGTGGAAAATCTCGTCGGACACGGCGTTTGAAAAGTCGTTGACGTCGATGTCGTCGGCGGGGCAGATGCGCGGAACGCTGATGGTGTGCGGGCCCACTCCGAACGCCGCCTCAAGATGCTCGGCGTGCATCAGAAGTCCGACCAGATCATAGCGGTAAAGGTTCAGCCCGAACAGCACGCCGCAGCCCACGTCGTCGATGCCCGCGGTCATAGCGCGGTCCATCGCCTCGGTATGGTAGGCGTAGTCGTGCTTGGGGCCCGCCGGATGCAGGCTCAGATAATTCTCTTTGTTATACGTCTCCTGGAACAGAATATACGTGCCGATTCCCGCGTCTTTAAGGCGCTTGTAGTTCTCGACCGTGGTCGCGGCTATGTTAACATTTACGCGGCGTATGGCGCCGTTTTTGTGCTTTATGTTGTATATGGTGTCGATGCACTCAAGTATATACTCGATCGGGTTGTTGACGGGATCCTCGCCGGCCTCGAGCGCCAGACGCTTGTGACCCATGTCCTGCAGGGCGATCGTCTCGGCCTTCACGTCCTCCTGCGTCAGCTTTTTGCGGCAGATGGTCTTGTTCTTGGCGTGGTACGGACAGTAGACGCAGCCGTTTACGCAGTAGTTGGAAAGATACAGCGGCGCGAACAGCACGATGCGCCTGCCGTAGATCTTTTCTTTTATATCTTTTGCCAGAGCGAACATCTTTTCGTTTAAGTCGTCCAGCTCGCAGTCGAGCAGCACCGCAGCCTCGCGATGGGTCAGGCCTTTGCACTCGCGCGCCTTTTCGATTATCGACTCTATAAGTTCGCGGTTCTTGCTGTTTTCCACGGCGTATTTGAGCGTTTCGTTGATCTCATCGTCGTTTATGAACTCCTCGGCAATCGGGGATTTAACGTCGTATTTATAAGTTTTTTCCATGATAAAAAATCTCTCCTTTTGATATGTTTATATTTTTGTGTACTGGGCCTTAACGCTGACATTATTTATCATGCCGAGCCTGCCCGAAAGACCGGATATAACGTCGGCGGGCGCGTCGATCACGAGGCTGATTATCGCGACGCCTCGGCTGCGGTATGGTATGCCCATTCTGCCGACTATGTATGAGCTGTAATCGTGGATGACCTCGTTGATCCTGTCGGTCACAGACAGATCCTCAACGATGATCCCGATCAGCGCGACACGGTTCTGCTGCATAAAAAAACCTCCCTTCATAAATGAGGGAGAAAACAACATAGGTACTAGGGAATAGGGAAACGCGGGCGGATGATATCCGCCCCTACAGGCTCGCCCCTTGGGGAGAGCTGTCAGCGGAGCTGACTGAGAGGGGTTTATGTTCCGAATCACATTGGAGACCCCTCTCCGCCCGCAAGCGGGCACCTCTCCCCAAGGGGCGAGGCAGGTATTTTGCAAACCACCGTCGTAGGGAACGCGGGCACAATGCAAAGTTTTCGGATAGTTATTTCCGCGTATTCGCTATTCGCTAATCACTAATCACTACGTTGCCTTCACCCTCGGGACGAACCCTCGGTGTCAGGTCGTATTTATTTTAGCACCGAAAGGCGCCGCTGTCAACAAAAGATTTTAAATATTTTCAAAGTAATATTTGTCGATCAGGGCGTCCATTTCGAGCTTCATTTTGTAAATATCCTCGTATTTCACGTCGTCGGAGCTTATCAGCTCCGCCATTCTCTGCTTTAATATCTGAATATCCTGTTCCATATTCGGCCTCCCGTTATTCTTTGGATTTTGACTTTTTTCTGATTATTATTATCGCCGCCGCGGCCGCTGCCGCCGAGACCAGCGCCACAAGCTGCGATATTCTTATCGGGCCTAAGTATAGCGAGTCGGTCCTCATGCCTTCTATCCAGAACCTGCCTATGCCGTACCACAATATGTAGAGGCAGAACACCTCGCCGTCAAACTTTTTGCGGCGTTTGTAGAGCAAAAGCAGCAGCACGCCCAGCGCGTCCCAAAGGCTCTCGTACAAAAACGTCGGGTGAACGCTCTCGGCAGCGACCGAGCCGTCGGTCGGCGCGACAGTCATCGCCCAGGGCATAGAGCAGGGCCCGCCATACGCCTCGCCGTTCACAAAGTTGCCCCAGCGGCCTATCGCCTGACCTGTCAGGAATCCGACCGCCAGAATGTCCAGCACCTTGCCGAGGCTGATCTTCTTTTTCAGGCAGTATATGATAACCACCGCCGCGGCTCCGATAAAGCTGCCGTAGACCGCGATGCCGCCGCTGCGTATGTCGAACACGCTGAGCAGATCGCCTCTGTACATATCAAAGCTGAATATCACGTAGTACAGCCTGGCGCAGATGATCGAGACCGGAACCGCAATCAAAAACATGTTGAGCGCGTCGTCCTGCTTGAGGCCCTGTTTTTTAAACTCGCGGAACGCGTAAAACAGGCCGACCATCATTCCCACGGCGAGTATTATGCCGTACCAGTAGATATTAACGCCGCCGATCGTGAACGCCGCCCGGTTTATCGTGAAATCAAGGCCGAGGCCCGGGAATGATATCCTGTTGGTCATCGCTCCGCCTCCCCGCCGCTCCCGGTCGGCAGCACCGTTGAGAGCACGCAGTTGTTTGTGTCAAAATGGGTCTTGAGGCGCGCCATAATATCATCGTATGTCACGCTGTCGATAATTCTGTTGTAATCAAGCGGATTAATGCCTTTGAGCAGCATTCTGATATAGGCGTTGCCCATGCCCTCGATATAGTTAAACAGCTTTATTCCCGAGGCCTTCATCACCTTTTTGGTGCGCTCGATATCGGACTTGTCTATGCCCTCTTTTTGAGCCTTCCGAATCCGCTCCTTGATTTTTTCATACACCGCTTTGGGGTCTTTCGACTCGCCGCCCATCAGCGAGAATCCGTAGCGCTTTTCGAGCTCGGTCTCGACGCTGAATCCGCTGTCGATCAGTCCCTCGCCGTACAGCTCCATATAAAAATCGCTGCTCTTGCCGAACAGGGTGTCGAGTATTATCTCGGTTGCGGCCTCGCGCTTTGCCAGCTCCTCGCCGCTCGTGAACGGCGTTATGTCCTTAAAGCCGATATTGAACATCGGCTGCGACACCACGAGGCGCTGCTCGGCAAACTCGGTGACGCGCTCGGCGGGCTCGCGGATTTCCGGTCTTTTTATCTCGCCCAGATTTTTCTCATCGCCCATGCGCTTGTCGAGGCGGTTCATGACCTCGTTTATGTCCACGTCGCCCACAAGCACCAGTATCATGTTGCCGGGATTATAGAACGTGTTATAGCACTTATAAAGTATGTCCTTGTCGATCTTCGATATGCTCTCCACCGTGCCGGCTATGTCGATCTTCACAGGGTTGTCGCGGAACATGGCGCGCAGCGCGTTGAAAAACACGCGCCAGCCCGGGTCGTCGTCGTACATCTTTATTTCCTGCCCTATTATGCCCATCTCTTTGCCGACGTTCTCGTCGGTGAAATACGGGCTGTTGACAAAATCTATCAGAATATCAAGGTTTTCGTAAAACCTGTCGGTGCAGGTGAAAAGATACGCGGTCATGTCAAAGCTGGTGAACGCATTGCTTGACGCGCCCGTGACCGCGAAGCTGTCAAAGGCGTTGCTGCCGTCGGGCTGCTCGAACATTTTGTGCTCCAGAAAATGGGCTATGCCGTCGGGCACAACCGTCTTTTCGCTCTCGCCCGGAACGAGGAACTCGCGGTCGGTCGAGCCGTAGTCGGTGCCGTATATCGCGTAGTATTTGCTGAATCCCTTTTTGGGGAAAACATAAACCCGAAGGCCGCTCTTGTGCGTGGCGAAAAGCATTTTTTCTTTAAGCTCATCGCTTGCGAATTCTTTTATTTCATAGCTCATTATTCCGCGCCTCCTTCGCTTGTGTTCCCTTTTAAGAAATATATAACGTCGATCTCAATCTTATTGAAGGCATCGACTATCTCGGCCTTGGTGACGGCGTTGGTGCGCTCGATGAGCTCGTCTATCCCGTCGTCGCTGCCCATGATCGCCTGTGACAGGTAGTAGTCCTCCATGGTGCGCAGGCTGTCCTTCATCGAGGTGAACCTGCCGCTCATATAGCGCTTGGAGTTCTCGATCTCGCTGTCCTCGATCTCACCGTTTTTCATCTTGTCAAACTGGACCATGATCTCATCAAGAGCCGCGCCGTACTTGTCGGTCTCGATTCCGCAGCTTATGAACATGGTGCTCTTGAAGCGCTCGGTGCGCGACGCCGCGTAATAGGCCAGGCTCAGCTTTTCGCGCACGTTGTTGAAAAGCTTCGAGAACGGGCTGCCGCCGAAAACGCAGCCGCCCAGCATCAGCGCGTAATACATCTTCGAGGTCGGCTCTACGCCGCACTTTAAGCCGATGCACAGCTTGCTCTGCACGACCGGTATCTCCTCGACTATCTCGCGGGGCTCGTTTCCGCAGCCTTCCGCGATGCGCGTCGCCGCGTACTTCGCGCCTCTCTCGGCAAACGCGCCGCACAGGCCGCTTTTTACCGCCGAGAGCGCGGAGTCCGAAAAGCTGCCGCTTATGAATATATCTGTCTTGGCGGTCGAGATCACGTTTTTATAGAAATCATAAAGTCCGCCTCGGGTGATGCCCGGCAGGTCCTCGACGCGTCCAGCCTCAAACATGCCGTAGCCCTCGCCCTCAAACATCGCCTCGCGGCACTTGAACTCAACGTACTCGCGCTTATCGTTTATCAGGCCCTCGATCGCGTTTTTCAGGTTCTGCTTCTCGCCGTCCAGATATTCTTGATCAAAGCCGCCCTCGTCGCAGAGGGGCTCGAATATAAACTCACGCATGAGCTCAACAATTTTTTCGGTCAGGCTCTCGCCTATAAACTCGTCGCGGATATACTCGATCGTGAAATACAAAACCTCGCCGTCGCCCTTGACGCGTATGCCCGCGTGCAGCGTCGCGCTGTACAGCTCGTCGAGATATTTGGATATTTCGGTCATGGTCCTGTGCTTTTCGGTTCCGCGCTTCATAACCGCGGGCAGAAGCGCCGCCTTGGTTATCGTCTCTTTCGCGAGAGGTATGTTAAAAAACACGCTTATTGTGTTGGTCTTGAACTTTTCGGCCGGGATATACTTAAGATCCACGCCGCTTTTGATATGCTCGGTCATATGTTTCATCCTTTACATATTAATATTTCAATATAATATTATATCACGATTTTTCACTTTGTGTCAATTTTGACCGTTTTGTAATATTAGGTTAACCAAATATTAGTATTGCCTTATTATTTTGTAAAAATACGGCATAAAAATCGCTGTTCGCTATGTTGACAAAACGACAAAATGCGGTATATAATATGAGTAAGCTAAAGAGGGCTTTGAGGTGGTAAATTTCGTTGCGACCACGCGCCGACGGTATGACAGGAACAAGGTTCCGAGAGATGCGGGAGAGGCGACGCCCGCCAAAGCCCGGCTTATGTCAATAAAGCACCTATGAAATATTAGGTGCTTTTTTTGACGCATAATATCGAGAGTATTAAAGATGCAAAAAATCAGTTTAAAAACTTGATATTTTTTGAATTTTATGCTAAAATGATTACAGAAAGCGAGGCGATTTGTATGCCGACTTTAAGTATGTTTTTCGGTATTATTATAAGAATGTTTAAAGAAGTTAACAGCAATCATCATCTTCCGCATTTTCATGCGGAATACGGTGAATATGTAGCCGTGTTTGATTTTGACGGAAACATCATAGAAGGAACTATGCCGAAAAGACAGCAAAAATTTATATCTGCATGGGCTGAATTACATAAGGAAGAACTTGAGGCAAACTGGAAATTACTTTGTGATGGTGAGCCGTTTTTCAAAATTGACCCGTTGAGATAGGAGGTTTTCAAATGGACGAAATAATATACGGAGCGCCTTTGGGCCCGAGAGCAATATCGGTTACTCCTACGGATAATTTTGAGCTGCTTGTTACATTCAATAACGGAGAGCGCAGAAAATTTGACGTTAAGGATTTGTTTCAATATCCGATGTACAAGCCGCTTGAAAATATAGGATTTTTTAAACAGGTTAAACTGGACCGCATGTGCGTGTATTGGAACGACGAAATTGATATTTGCCCGGACACGCTTTACAATATGAGCGTTCCCGTAGCATAAAAGCCAAAGCAAAAGAGCTGTTGCGTTTGCGGCGGCTTTTTGATTGCCTTATTTGGCGGCGCGGGAAATTTATTAAAATTTATCAATAAAACTCTTGCATTGGGGAATATCTTGGGTTATAATAGTATTTGCTGGGGGGACCGCCGCGGGCGGTTGAGATAGGCCGAGCCTGACCCTTTGAACCTGACGGTTAACACCGGCGTAGGAAAGCATGGATATTTTAGATAATTTATTTGTGCTTGCCTCTATCACGGCAAGCGCTTTATTTTTCGGAAGGAGTTTTTAAAATGAGCAGTTACACAACGCAGATGGACGCGGCGAAGCAAGGGATCGTTACGCCCGAAATGGAGATCGTCGCCGCCAAGGAGAACATGGACATAAACGAGCTTTTGGCGAAGGTCGCCGCCGGCACCGCGGTCATACCCGCCAACAAGCACCACGAAACGCTCTCGCCCGAGGGCATAGGCGAGGGGCTCAGGACAAAGATCAACGTGAATCTGGGCATCTCAAGAGACGCGGCGGATATCGAGCTGGAGCTCAACAAGGTGCGCACCGCCATTGACATGAAGGCCGAGGCGATCATGGACCTTTCGAACTACGGCAAGACCCGCGAAATGCGCCGCAGGATACTAGACATATCCACCGCCATGCTGGGTACCGTGCCGGTTTACGACGCGATAGGCTACTGCGAGAAAAAGCTGAAGGACATCACCAAGGACGACTTTATGCGTGTGGTTCGGCAGCACGCGGAAGACGGCGTCGACTTTATGACGATACACGCGGGTATCAACCGCGCCACCGCCGAGAAGGTCAAGAACAACCGCCGCAGAATGAACATCGTGTCGCGGGGCGGCGCTCTGCTGTTCGCGTGGATGGAGATGACCGGAAACGAAAACCCGTTTTATGAATACTACGACGAGGTCATGGAGATATTCCGCGAGCACGACGTTACCATAAGCCTCGGCGACGCCTGCCGCCCCGGCTGCCTTGACGACGCCAGCGACCCGGCTCAGATCTCGGAGCTTATCGTGCTGGGCGAGCTTACCAAGCGCGCTTGGGAGCATGACGTTCAGGTCATGGTCGAGGGCCCCGGCCACATGGCTATGAACCAGATCGCCGCCAACATGATAATGGAAAAGCGGCTGTGCCACGGAGTGCCGTTTTATGTGCTCGGCCCTCTGGTGACCGACGTGGCGCCGGGCTACGACCACATCACATCGGCGATAGGCGGCGCGATAGCCGCGGCGAACGGAGCCGACTTTTTGTGCTATGTGACGCCCGCCGAGCATCTCCGCCTGCCCGATCTTGACGACATGCGCGAGGGCATAATCGCCTCACGCATAGCGGCTCACGCGGCCGACATAGCAAAAGGCGTTAAGGGCGCGATGGACTGGGACAACAAGATGGCCGACGCCAGACGCGAGATAGATTGGGACAAAATGTTCGATCTGGCCCTTGAGCCCGAAAAGCCCAGGGCATACAGAGCGAGCTCAAAGCCACGCGAGGAAAACACCTGCACCATGTGCGGTGAGCAGTGCGCCGTCAAGAATATGAACAAGATATTAGGCGGCGAGGACATAGGAATATAGGAGGCGCGTTATGAAGAACTTATTGACTGTCGCGGGCTCCGACTCCTGCGGCGGAGCGGGCATACAGGCCGACCTTAAAACCTTCGCGGCTCACGGCGGCTACGGAATGAGCGTTATCACCGCCGTCACCGCCCAGAACACGAAGGGCGTTTTCGGCATCGAGCAGCTGAGCCCAGATATCATAAAGGCGCAGGCAAAGGCTGTCTTTGACGACATACCGGTAGACGGCGTGAAGATCGGCATGCTGGGCAGCCGAGAGGCGGCCGAGGCAGTGGCCGACATACTTGATGAATACAATCCGAAGCTCGTGATCGTCGATCCCGTTATGGTGTCGACCTCGGGATCCGAGCTTATGACCGGCGGCGCCGAGGAAATTTTGATAAGGCGCATACTTCCCGCGGCGCGCATGGTCACGCCAAATATCCCCGAGGCCGAGGCGATGAGCGGAATCAAAATCAAGACCATACAGGATATGGGCAAAGCGGCTCAGATCATAGGCGACATGGGCCCCGCCTACGTGCTGATAAAGGGCGGACACCTGCGCTCAAGCTCGGACGATCTGCTCTACAACGGCAGGACCATGACGATATTCGAGGGCAAGCGGATAAACTCAAAGAGCACCCACGGCACGGGCTGCACGCTGTCGTCGGCGATATGCGCAAACATGGCGCGCGGAATGGACGCGGTCATGGCGGTCGGCGAGGCCAAGAAGTATATCGAGACCGGCATCGCGAACGCCCCGAAGCTCGGCGGCGGACACGGCCCGATACATCATTTTTACAGCCTGTGGAAAACCTCGGAGCCCAACGTTGAGACTACATTTAAGGTAAAAGAAAAGGAGTAAATAATTATGACAAACGAGACCCTTAAATCAATAATCGACCTTGTGAACAACATGAAACAAAAGAAACCGATCGTGGAGTCTCTGACTAACCGCGTCACTATAAACGACTGCGCCAATATGCTGCTGGCTATGGGCGCGTCGCCGATCATGGCCGAGATAGAGTGCGAGATGGAGGAGATCTTGGCGGTCTCGGACGCGCTGGTGATGAACCTCGGCCTTTTGGACGAGCCTTATCTGGCGGCGATGAGAGCCGCTGCGAAGGCGGCCAATGAGCAGGGCAAGCCGATAATCCTTGACCCTGTGGGCGCGGGCGCCTCGAAGCTGCGCGACAGGGTCTGCTCCGAAATGATCGAGCTGGCGAGGCCCGACATCATTCGCGGCAATATGTCGGAAATACGCGCCCTGTGCGGAGGCTCGATTGAGAGCCGCGGCGTTGACGCTTCAAGTGACGACGAGGTGACCGACGAGAACCGCGGCGAGTTCGGAGAGCTTGTTAAGTCCCTAGCCGAAAAGACGGGCAGCGTGGTGTGCGCCACGGGCGCTATCGACGTGATAGCCGCGCCCGACGGCAAAGTTTGCTATGTCAAAAACGGACACGAGATGCTCTGCGGCGTGACCGGAACCGGATGCATGTGCTCGGCTATGACCGGAGCCATGGCGGCCGCCGGAGACCCGTTCACCGCGGCTGCCGCGGCGGTCGTTATGCTGGGCATCGCGGGCGAGCAGGCGCATGAATACACGGCGGAAAACGAGTCGGGCATCGGCACCTTTAAGGTCAAGCTGTTTGACTATATTTACCTGATGAGCGACGAGGACTTTATAAAAAGAGCAAAAATAATCGAGGACTGATATTATGAAAGATAAAATTGACTACAGCGTATACTTGGTGACCGACACGGGCATGTGCCCGAGAGAAAACCTGCTCGACGTGTGCGAAAAGGCGATAGACGGCGGAGCGACGCTTATCCAGCTGCGCGAAAAAGACATATCCTCGAGAGCGTTTTATGAGGAGGCGGCGGCGCTGAAAAAGCTCTGCGCGGGCAGAAACGTGCCGCTTTTGATAAACGACAGAGCAGACATCGCGCTGGCTGCGGACGCCGACGGCATACACATAGGTCAGAGCGACATTCCGATAGACGCGGCGCGCCGCATATTGGGCGATAATAAAATAATCGGAGTTTCGGCGGGCACGGTCGAAGAAGCCATCGAGGCCGAGAAAAGCGGCGCCGACTATCTGGGCGTGGGCGCGGTTTTCCCCACCACGACCAAGGACGACGCCGAGAACGTGGGTATCGACATGCTGCGCAAGGTGCGCAAGGCGGTGAAGATACCGATCGTGGGAATCGGCGGCATCAATACCGAAAATATCGAAAAGCTGAGCGGCACCGGGATAGACGGCGTGGCCGTGGTGTCCTGCATCATGGCGGCAAACGACCCGAGAGCCGCGGCCGCCGAGCTTAAAGAAAAGGCGCGGAAATTATGATAATAAACAGGAAGATCGACTTTGAAAAAATCCAAAATTATATATTCGACATGGACGGCACTCTGGTCGATTCAATGCACCTTTGGGACAATCTGCTGATCGACTTTCTGGCTCGGTACGGCTATGAGACGCCGCCCGATCTGCTGCGCGACGTGGCGTGCATGTCGCTGCTGCAAAGCTCAGCGCTGGTGAGCGAGATGTTTGATCTGGGTCTCAGCGCCGATGATATCTACAGCGAGTGGCTCGCCATGATCTACGACGGGTACGCGCATGACGTAAAGCCCAAGCCGGGCGCGAAAGAGTTCGTCAAAGCGGCGCGGAATTCTGGAAAGAAGATCGCTGTCGCCACCGCCAACTCAAGGGAGCTTACCGAGGTGTGCCTCAAAAACAACGGCATGCTCGAATATTTTGACGTTTTTGTTTTCGCCGACGATG
The DNA here is from genome assembly GCA_947585115.1 of uncultured Monoglobus sp. Lineage (GTDB taxonomy): Bacteria > Bacillota > Clostridia > Monoglobales > Monoglobaceae > Monoglobus. The sequence continues at coordinate 21,420 of CANPWW010000011.1, read as the reverse complement.
TGGGAAGCGGAAAATCAAGCCCCGACATATACATCGAGACCCTGCGCCAAATGGGCGCGGAGCCCGAGAACTCCGTGTTGTTTGAGGACATATACGAGGCGCTGAGAACAGCGAAAAAAATAGGCCTCAGCGTGGTTATCGCCGAGGACGCGGCCTCGGTCCCCGACCGCCCCCGCCTGAAATCCGAGGCCGACATATATATCAAAGATTTCACGGAACTGACATAGCAACGTAGTGATTAGGGATTAGCGAATAGCGATTAGAATAATAGTATGCGAAATGCCGTAGGGGCGGATATTATCCGCCCGCTTGCCTCGCCCCTATGGGGTTATGTATTGATTTTTTGTCTCAAGGCTTATTCCGGCGCGGTCGGCGGCGGTTTTGCTCACCGCTCCGCTCTCGATCAAGGCGTTGATAAGCATTTTTCCTTCGGGGTCCTTTACGCTCAGCGCCTTGTATGAAACATGCACCATTTTGTCTCGGGTGAAATCTCCCGATAGCAGCTCACGTATTTCCTTGCTGGAGCCGAGATACAGCTCCGGCGCGGCTAATTCCACGCTGCCCGGCTCAATGTTCGGGTAGCCTATCGAGCGCAGCACCAGCGTCATGTATTCCGCGCCGCTCATTTTATCATCCGGCGAAAACTTGCTTTCGCTTGTGCCGTTGGTGATCCCATGTGCCGAACAGTAAGTAACATATGGCTTTGCCCAATGGCCGCTCACATCCGTGAACTTGACGGTTCCGGCGCCGCTCAGCGCCTCTTTTTCTTTGCCCAGAAGCCGAACTATCATCGCCGCTCCCTCGGCTCTGGTGAATGTTTTGTCAAGCTCGTAGCCATTTTCGGTTCCCTTAAACAGACCAATGGCGTTAAGCGCGTCCGCCTCTTTGGTATACTCGGCGGCAAAAGCGCTCGCGCCGCCAAGGAGCATTAATCCGCTCAGTATTAAAGCAACAAGTTTTTTCATATCACAGCCCCATTTCACTTAATATCTCATCGGAGTTTTCAAACACGTCTCCGAAAAATGTTGACATAAACTTTCCGGTATAGTCTATATCGTTGTATGGCACTTCGGCGCGGCTGCCGTCGATCTCAAAGGTCAGCGACTTCAAAAACGTTTGCGCGTCGCTGCTGTAATTGTAGGTTATGCCCACATTGGTCGTCGTTCTGTCGGCGGGCTTGTATTTTGTGCCGTCAAAGCCGTTTATTACAGCGAATCCCTCATATATCTGCGCGTCGTTTGAGACCTTGTTGTATTCGCTGTGGAACACCGCGCCCTCGATCTTGATATCGGGATACTCGATCGCGCTCACCTCATACCACCGCTCAAGCTTATTTCCCTTGAGCCGCAGCAGCTTGATGTTCCTGCCGACCTTGGGCGTGCCGTCCTTGCCCTTGCAGCTGACGCTTATCCCGTAATACGTGGCGGTGATATTGCCGTCGCCCGACAGCTGCGACGCGGTCTGCGAATTTTTTATATTCGCCGTAAACTCGGCGGTGTATTCCACGTTGTAGTCATAAACATCGTCGTAATCCTCGCCCCGTATTACCCTCATGTTGTCTTTGGCGCGCCCTTCCATATCACCGGTGGTAAACATCTGTCCCGGCGCCCAATTGCCGCCTTTCTCCGTATCATTGCCGGCTCCGCTGTCGGGCGCTGCTTCTTCCGCCGCCGCGGCAATTGCCGAGAGATCTTTTTCAGAATAATCGTTATAGCCGTTGTTATACACATAGTCGCTTTCTGTTTTGCCTCTCTCGGCGGGCTTGTCATATTCTGTAATATCCGCGCCGTCAACCGTGATCGTATTTGTTTTTATCAGATATTTTCCGTTTCTTATGCCCGCGCTTGCGTTATATACGAAAAACTCAATGCTTTTTTCTCCGTCTTTCTCCGATAACTTCATATTCATTACATATTGTGAGCCGCTGAGCAGGCCATAGCTTGATACGGTACGATCATCTTCGTCGATATAATTATTGCAGTCGCAGAACTCAAAAAATCCTCTGCTGCCGAACGGCGCGTTTCCCTCGATATTGAACATACTGTACTTTTTGCTGCCTTGTTTAAGAGTAAGAATATAATCCGAGATGGGAGCCGCATATGTTCCGTAATCAGCCTGAACATAATTTGTTCTGGTAAGCGCGGCGTGGATAATACCCCTTTCCGACATGCTATAAAGCCATGTGTCTCTATATGTTTCATCAAGCTCGGCGGTAAATTCGCATTGATACATGATCTCATCCTCGGTCAGTTCCGACGGGGTTTTGAGCAGCGGATACTGCTCGCTCAAAGTTCTGCCCGCGGCGAACGCGCCAAGCGAGCAGAGCATTAGCGCAAGCGTCAATATCAAGCAAGTAAACTTTTTCATAAAATCATCCTTTCATTAAATATCTGTTGCGGTTTCTTTGTGAAATTTGATATGCCGCGCATCGCCTCCTGCTTATGTTTTTTCGGGTGTTGATTTTTTGCCTTTATTTATTTGACGATAAAACTACGGATCTTGTTCCCGATTATTACAAATTTTTATTATATTGTTTGATTTTTGTAATGATTGGATCATTTATCCACCGAAAACATCTGTTCTCTAAGTTTGTCATACAAAACATACAAAAACATACATAAATCCATGTGTGTAAGACCCCGAAAAGCCCGTAAAAACGTTAGTTTCAGGAAAAACTTACAAACTTACATAATTTTCAAATATATATGTATATAGGAATAAAACAAAAATTTATAAGAGTATTGTTTTGACGTAAGAATGTAAGAACATTGTGGTTAGAGCGGGCGGATAATATCCGCCCCTACAGGTTTGGTGAAATTTGCTCGGTTCGCGGCGATTCGGTATATCATCGGCAGCTGTAGGGGCGGCAACCTGCATGTCCTAGATGATTTAATGATTTGTGGCCTCGTTTATTTGTGCAATAGGAATACGTTAGTGCCACGAACCCGCTGCGCGGCTCCGGCCGCAGCCTCTCTGTCTGCCTCGCCCCTTGGGGATAATCAGCAAGCTTGCTTGCGGGTTCAAAGCGACCTTTGAAAATCGCTTGCGATTTTCACCAAGCGCTTCCTTAAAGGTGCCCGCTTGCGGGCGGAGAGGGGTACCGCATTTTTGGCCGGATCATATTCATCCTTGACATAAGGCTGAGTTTGTGGTAATATAAATTTGCCAAACGTTTTTTAATTTAATTATGATGCTTGTATTTTTGTTATGACAAAAATACCCGCTTCTCTTTATACAAGTATCATAATATAAAGAAAAACTGTTTGGCGACACGAAGCGCGGCATTTTTTCGCGGCACTTCGTGTGCCGCGTTTTTATTTTGCGAGTTAATGCTCTTGAGGGCCTAATCAATTAAATAACGGGCGGCAGATTGCCGCCCCTACAGGTTTGGTGCCAATCGCGCGGATTGCGTCGATTCAATACATCATCGGCACCCGTAGGGGTGGATATTATCCGCCCGCGGGACGCCGAGGGCGCCGTCCCCTACAAACGTAGTGATTAGCGATTAGTAAATAGTGATTAGAATAATAGTATGCATAATGTCGTATCTATTAGTAAAGAACGCGGAGATAACCGAGCATTTTTTGCCTAGGTTTCTCCGCGTATTCTCTATTCTCTAATTACTATTCAGGGCTCCCGCAAAGCTCGAAGAGCTTTGTGGGAAAAGGAGCATCCGCCGGCAAGGCGCAGCTTCTGCCGCTTGCGGCAGAACAAGCCAAGAGGCGCGATGCGACGTGTTAGTACATTCCTCCGCCGCCGGCCATCGCGGCTGCCGCTGCCGCGTCCGCTGCCGGATCGGGCTTGTCGGCTACCACGCTTTCGGTGGTGAGGATCATAGCCGCTATGCTCGCCGCGTTCTGCAGCGCGCTTCTCGTAACCTTTGTGGGATCGACGATACCCTCTTTGAGCATATCCTCGTACTTGCCGGTCAGCGCGTTGTAGCCCACGCCTTCCTTGCTGTCCTTGATCTTGTTGACGATAACGCTGCCCTCAACGCCCGCGTTGTAGGCTATCTGTCTAACGGGCTCCTCGAGCGCGTTCAGCACGATCTGAGCTCCGGTCTTTTCGTCTCCCTCGAGGCCTTCCATTACCGCCTCGATAGCGGGCAGGGCGTTGATGTAGGCCGTACCGCCGCCTGCGACAATACCTTCCTCAACGGCCGCGCGCGTCGCGGCGAGAGCGTCCTCGATCCTGAGCTTCTTCTCTTTCATCTCGACTTCCGTAGCGGCGCCGACTTTGATAACGGCCACGCCGCCCGAGAGCTTTGCGAGACGCTCCTGAAGCTTCTCTTTGTCGAAGTCCGAAGTTGTCTCCTCGATCTGAGCCATGATCTGGTGTATCCTGGCGTCTATCTGAGCCTTGTCGCCCAGACCGTCAACGATTATCGTGTTCTCTTTTGTTATCTTTACCTGACGCGCCTGACCGAGCTGGTCCACCTGAGTCTCTTTGAGGTCAAGGCCCAGTTCCTCGGATATAACCTGACCGCCGGTCAGTATAGCGATATCCTGGAGCATTTCCTTTCTTCTGTCGCCGAAGCCGGGAGCCTTTACCGCGACGCAGGTGAATGTGCCGCGCAGCTTGTTGACGATCAGGGTGGACAGCGCCTCGCCCTCAACGTCCTCGGCGATGATTATCAGCTTCTTGCCCGCCTGAACGATCTGCTCGAGCAGGGGCAGGATCTCCTGGATATTCGAAATCTTTTTGTCGGTGATGAGAATATAAGCGTCGTCTATGATCGCTTCCATTTTGTCGGTGTCTGTCACCATGTAGGGGGTGATGTAGCCTCTGTCGAACTGCATGCCCTCGACAACCTCGGAATATGTCTCGGCCGTCTTTGATTCCTCAACTGTTATAACGCCGTTGTTTGTTACCTTTTCCATCGCCTCGGCGATAAGCGTGCCGACAGTCTCGTCCGCCGCCGATATCGAGGCTACGCGGGCTATGTCGTTTTTGCCGTCTATCGCTTTACTGTTCTTCACAATCTTATCGACCGCCGCGTCAACCGCCTTGGCAATGCCCTTCTTCACGATCATCGGGTTGGCGCCCGCCGTAACGTTTTTGAGGCCCTCTCTTACCAGAGCCTGAGCCAGCAGCGTGGCCGTGGTCGTGCCGTCTCCGGCAACGTCGTTTGTCTTTGTCGCGACTTCCTTTACGAGCTGCGCGCCCATGTTCTCAAAAGCGTCCTCAAGTTCGATATCCTTGGCGATAGTCACGCCGTCGTTCGTGATAAGGGGAGCGCCGTACTTTTTGTCGAGCACAACGTTTCTGCCCTTGGGGCCGAGGGTCACCTTGACGGTGTTCGCCAGCTGATCAACGCCGCTCTGGAGCGCTTTTCTGGCGTCCTCGCCGAATTTTATTTCTTTTGCCATAGTAAATTACCTCCTGAAATTAGATTTTGCCAAAATTACTCAACAACCGCCAGAACGTCTTTCTGGCTGATGATGACGTATTCCTCGCCGTCGAGCTTAACCTCTGTGCCCGCGTACTTGCTCATGATGACCTTGTCGCCCACCTTGAGCTCCATCTTGACTTCCTTGCCGTCAACCATGCCGCCGGGTCCTACCGCTATAACCTCGGCGAATTGGGGTTTTTCCTTGGCTGAGCCCGCGAGAATGATGCCGCTCTGAGTGGTCTCCTCCGCCTCGGCCATTTTTGTGACAACTCTGTCTGCCAACGGTTTAATGTTCATTATATATGCCTCCTTTAAATTTAATCATTTTGTTAGCACTCTCTCTCCGAGAGTGCTAATTATATTCTACTCTTATTTTATTTTTTATCAAATTCGGTTAATTGGGATTATATGCCAATATCGCCGATTATATTCAATAAGCCGATGTATTTTTTACAAATCACAAATTTTTTCAAATTATTTTGTTTTTTTGCCCTTGACGTTGATCGCCTCTTTAATATCGGTGTTCTCGATGTCCTCGGGAGAGGGCTCGAAGCGCTCGTCTATCGGGATGTATTCAAGACGCTTTACCGCGCTCTTGTAGGCGGGGCGGATTATGCGCTTGCCGGTGGTTATCTCCTCTATCCTGTGGGAGCACCAGCCGACGATCCTCGCCATGGCGAAGATCGGGGTGAACAGCTCCTGCGGAATGTGAAGCATCTGATACACGAATCCCGAATAGAAATCCACGTTGGCGCACATCGGCTTTTCGAAGCCCTTGACGTCATTAAACACGATCGGCGCCAGTTCCTCCACCGAGGAATAGAGATTGAACTCGTCGGTGTATCCCATGACATCGGCCAGCTTTTGGGCGCGCTCCTTGAGTATGACCGCTCTGGGGTCGGACATAGTGTATACCGCGTGGCCCATGCCGTAGATGAGGCCCTTGCCGTCTCCGGCCTCTTTGAGCATTATTTTTTTGAGGTACTCATAGATCTCGTCTTTGTCGTTCCAGTTTTTGACGTTGTTTTTGATCTCGTCCATCTGTGAGCGCATCTTGTCGTTGGCGCCGCCGTGCTTGGGGCCTTTGAGCGAACCGACCGCCGCGGCTATCGCCGAGTATGTGTCTGTGCCTGTGGACGACAGCACATGGACCGCAAACGCGGAGTTGTTTCCGCCGCCGTGCTCGGCCTGCAGCATCAGCGTCAGGTCCAGTATCTCTGCCTCAAGGGGCGTGAAATGATTGTCTGGACGGATCAAATGCAGAAAATTCTGCGCGGTGTTGTATTCCCTGACGGGATTGTGCAGGATAAGACTCTGGTTATCATAATAATGGCGCTTGCACGCGTACGAGTGGGCGATAAGCATCGGGAACCTGGCGATAAGCATCAGGCTTTGGCGCAGCAGGTTCGGCAGCGATATATCGTCGGGATTGTCATCATAGGAATAAAGCGCCAGCACGCTTCGCGCCAGCTTGTTCATTATATTTTTACCGGGAGCCTTTAGGATCATGTCCTCGGTGAACTCGGGCGGCAGCGGTCTGAAATCCGCCAGGTTCTTTTCGAAATGTTCGAGCAGAGAGCGGCTCGGCAAAAAGCCGAACAGCAGCAAAAACGCGACCTCCTCAAAGCCGCAGCGCTTTTCCTCCCGGCAGCTTGAGACGATATCCTCTATATCAATTCCGCGGTACCTGAGCTTGCCCTCGACCGGCATTTTGTTTCCCTCGTCCAAAACATAACCATGGACCTCTCCGATCGTTGTCATTCCGGCAAGCACGCCGGTGCCGTCGGAATTTCTCAGGCCGCGCTTTACGTTGTATGTGTCGTAGTAACGTTCGGGTATCTTGTTCCAGCGCGAGTTCTGGCTTTTCATAAACTCTATAAAGCTCTCCATGCTCGCGTTAAAATCACTTGATTTTGAATTCAAATTCACTCCCGCCTTTCGTCTTGTTAATTAAAATAATTATACAACAAAATCAAACGAAGTGTCAATGTTATTATACCTAATAATTTCCAAATATAAGCTTCATTTTTTGGAAGAAAAATTATTTACAGATTTCGAACCATTTTTAAATAGTCCAGCGTTTTGAGCTGTTTCTCAAGCTGCGCAGTCATGTAGCTTTCGGCCACCTCCGCCAGATAGCGCGTGCTGTTTTCGCCCAAGGAAAACGAAAACGCCGCCGCGTCGCCCGAGGTCACTATATAAGAGATCGCCTTGTATATTGTGTCGTTCACCTCGATGCAGTATTTTCCCTCTTTTTCGGCGGCGCACTCCTCGCAGCAGAACACGCCGTCGGTCGGGCAGAGCAGCTTTATGCTTCCTCCTCCGCCGCAAACGCAGCCGCCGCAGTCGGGCGCAAAGCCCGCCTCTCTGAGCGCGCGCAGCAAAAAGACCGCCTCTATCTTGACCGCGCCGTCGCCGCTGTCATTATTAAGCTTGCTCAGCGAGTTTAAAAGCAGCCTGAGTATCCCGTTCTGCTCGGCGCCCTCATAGCACAGATGGTTGGCGACGTCGCAAAAATACGAGGCGTACGCCATTTTGTCAAGGGACGAGCGGAGATCGGCGAACGGCTCTATTACCTCAGCCTCGTTAAGGCGCAGCATGCCGCCGTCTCGGTTTTTGAACACCTCAAAATCGGAATAGCAAAACAGCTGGGTGGCGATAAGCGCACCCGAACGGCTCAGTCTCGAGCGCCCCGCGAGGATCGAGACCTTGCCCATATCCTTTGAAATCACCGTAAGTATGCGGCTGTTCTCGCTGTATTTGACCTCGCGCGTCACCACGCCGCGCAAATCAATGTTCGCCATACTCAAACTCCCTTCCGTTTAGGTATTCAAGAATACCGCCGTCCGACTTAAACTCAAATTTTATCTTATACGCACAAAGCTCCTGATAGCCTCCCTCGCGCCGCTTGGCGCCGTATTTTATATCGCCGACTATCGGGTAGCCGAGATAAGCCATGACCGCGCGTATCTGGTGCGTCCTGCCCGAATACAACTCGACCTCAACAAGGCCCATGCCTTTTTCTTGATCGACAACACGGTAGCTCAGAGACGCCGCCTTTCCTCCATCTTTATCAGACTTTGTGAACCTGAATCTGTTTTGGCCGACTTTGCTGATATATCCGCTGATCTCGGCTCTTTTCGGTCTGAGCTCGCCCTCGACGCGACAGATATAAAACTTGCGTATCTCCTTTGACTTTATCTTGTCAGAAACGATCTTGTGCGCCTCGCGGTTTTTGGCGGCGAGCACCAATCCCGATGTGTTTCGGTCTATCCTGTGGCAGAGCGACGGAATGTACGCTCCGCCCGGCTCAAGCTCTCCGCGCTCGAACAAAGTTTTTCTGAATCCGCTCTCGAGAGAATAACCGGGCCTGTCGGGCATGTCCTGAGACGGCAGTCCCGGCGGCTTAAACAGCACGGCAATATTCTCGTCCTCATAAACAAACTCGGGAGTTACCGCGCAGCTTTCCCACGCGGGCGTTTTTGTTCCCGCGAAAAACTCGTCGTTTATATAAAGCTCCAGCAGGTCGCCCGCGCTCAGGCGCGCCGAACCGTCGGTCATCCGCTTTCCGTTCACCTTTACGCGTTTTTTGCGCAGAGACTTATAGACCACGCCCGACGGCGCGTCAGGCATGAGCTTAAACAGCAGCTTGTCAAGCCGTATTCCGTTGTCTGATTTTGCTATTTCGTATTTTTTCATGGCAATATAATAACATAAATTGTCCGTCTATGCAAGCGTATCGCTATATAAAAACGAGGCGGAATCGCTCCGCCCCGCTTGTCTTAAATTTTACGCTAATCGCTGAAAGGCGAGTATACTATAGCATCCTCAAGGCCGTCCGCCTCGTCCTGATAATCTTTTCTCGAAACGTCGTCGCCGTCGATGCTGTAATCGCTTTCGGTTTCGGTCTCGGAATATCTGATCCGATGCAGCGATACAAACTCGTCGTTCCTATAATCCAGAACCTTTATATCGCCGTTTTTGTACTCGCTGTTGCTGTCCGCGACGGACTCGACCAGATACGCTCTGCCTTTATATTCTATGACAAAGTATCTGTAGGACGTGCGCGAGGCGAGGCCGACTTTCGCCAGCATCTTGGCTATGGATCCGCTTTCATTAACATCCCATACAGAAATGCACTTGGTCGACTGCATATCCTGATTGCCGGTGGGCGTTACGTCCGAGAACACGATCAGCTCGTCCTGTCCGTCGCCGTCAATATCCGCGTAATAATCGGATATGCGCTTGTTTTTGCAGGCTACGCTCGTGCTGTCCTGCTCTATCGACTTAAACTGATCGATCTGGGTCATAACTGTAGCCGACTCAAAGTCGTTCGCCAAAAAGTCAGAGAACACTTTGTTGCGGTCCACGTTTTGGTTTTCCGTAGGCTTCGCCGTGGGCGCCAATGTGGCGACCGCCTCCGCCGGGGGAGCCGCTGTCGGAGCCTCGGGCGCTACAGAGTCTATGAGGATAGTGTCGTCCTTAAAGTCAACGGTGAAGCCTCCCACCGCGTCGGCGATGTCGCGCAGCTTGAAATATGTGCGATCGTCGATGTTATAGCCCTCGATCTTTTTCTCAACGCCGTTCACCTTGACGGGGAACCTGTTGTCAACCACGGTTCCGACCGCGAATCCTCCGATCGCCGTTCCGAGGACCGCGCCGATCACAATTCCGCTTATAAGCTTTTTCATAATGTATCACTCCTATCAGAAATGTTTGTTAAATTATCTTATTTATAATAAATATATCATAAAAAATTAGTTAATGCAAGGATTATTTTCAATGTCAAAAAACAATCAAATAGAAAAATAAAAATTTTTGTTTACTTTTTAGGCAGAATGTGATAGAATATAAGATGCTACATATTATGAATTTCAAAAGGACAAATATTTCACCAATTCTCTGAATATGTATTTTTCGAAAAAATGCATGCTTTGAGTTTGGGGAATTGGCTATTGTCCTTAATAGATCTGATTTTCATAATGTGTAGCAGCATTAAAACCAAAGCTGCGTTTTTATGCGCGGCTTTGCCGCGCATTTTTGTTGCGGATATTTCTCGGAGGGCCGCCATGCATTGTGTTAAATTGATTGATAAAAACGGACGAATCGTTATCCCTAAATATATGCGGGAGAAAATTGGCATAAATAGTGAAGAAGAAATGGATGTGCTGCTTATGGATGATATTGAGCAGATCGTTCTTAAACGAAGAGAGGCGCGCTGCGCGATATGTTCTTCGCCAAAAAATCTGAAAAAACTGGATAATGGTTACATTTGCGCTTCCTGCGCCAAACGGGTATCCGAACTTATATAACATCTATTGACATTATCAAAGCGTTGTGCTAAAATTTTCATAATGAACAAACCGCAAACGCGCCGGACGGTTAACCGCCGTCCGTTTTGTTGAGACGCGCGGAAAACATAAAAAGGAGACATATATAATGGCAAAAAAACAATTTAAAACCGAAAGCAAAAAACTGATGGACCTGATGATCAACTCGATCTACACCAACAAGGAGATATTTTTAAGAGAGCTTATCAGCAACGCCAGCGACGCGATAGACAAGCTTTATTTCAGGAGCCTGACCGACAGCTCGGTCGGCCTTTCCAAGGACGACTTCGAAATTTTAGTAACTCTCGACAAGGACGCGCGCACTATCAAGGTTACCGACAACGGTATCGGCATGACCCGCGACGAGCTTGAAAACAACCTGGGCACGATCGCCAGAAGCGGCAGCCTTGATTTTAAGACAGACAACGACCTTGAGGACAAGGTCGACATAATCGGCCAGTTCGGCGTGGGATTCTATTCCGCGTTCATGGTTTCATCGACCGTCACGGTCGTAAGCCGCGCTTTCGGCTCAGACGAGGCGTGGATATGGGAGAGCTCGGGCGCTGACGGCTACACTATAACCGAGACTAAAAAAGACACGGTCGGAACCGAGATAACAATGACATTAAAGCCCGACACCGACGAGGAAAACTACGGCGAATTTCTGGACGAATACAAGATTTCCGGAATAATCAAAAAATACAGCGACTATGTGCGCTATCCCATAAAGATGTACCGCGAAAAGACACGCGAAAAGGAGCGCCCCGCGGACGCGGGCGAGGACTACAAGCCCGAATATGAGACCTACACCGAGCTTGAAACGATCAACAGCATGATCCCCCTCTGGAAGCGCCCGAAAAAGGACGTTACCGATGAGGAATACAACAACTTCTACAAGGACAAGTTCATGGATTTCTCCGACCCCGCGCGCGTTATATACACCAATACCGAGGGCGCCATCTCTTACAGCGCGCTGATGTTTATCCCGTCAAGAACACCCTATGACTACTACACAAGGGAATACGAAAAAGGTCTGCAGCTTTACACCTCCGGCGTTATGATAATGGACAAGTGCGCCGACCTGCTGCCCGACCATTTCAGCTTTGTGAAGGGCGTGGTCGACAGTCAGGACCTGTCGCTCAACATCTCGCGCGAGATGCTGCAGCAGGACAGACAGCTGGGTATAATTCGAAAGAACCTGGAAAAGAAGATCAAAAACGAGCTCAAGTCGATGCTGACCGCAGAACGCGACAAATACGAAGAATTCTGGAAGAACTTCGGCAGACAGATAAAATTCGGCTGCTACAACGCTTTCGGACAGAACGCCGAGCAGCTCAAAGACCTGCTAATGTTCTATTCGGCGAGAGACAAAAAGATGATCACTCTCGACGAATACACCACCGCCATGGGAAGCGAGCAGAAATATATCTACTACGCGGCAGGAGACTCGGCCGACCGTCTGGCAAAGCTGCCCGCGGCGCAGACCGTTCTCTCGAAGGACTGCGACCTGCTGCTTCTGACCGAGGACGTTGACGAGTTCTGCCTACAGGTTCTGCGCGAGTATAACGAAAAGGAATTCAAGAACATAAACAGCGGCGACCTTGAGCTTGAGACCGAGGAGGAAAAGCAGGCCGCCGACAGGGCCGGAGAGGAGAGCCGCGAGCTGCTGGACGCTATCAAAAACGCGCTTGACGGCAAGGTGAAGGAAGTCAAGATCTCAACGCGCCTCACCGACCACCCGGTGTGCATCACCGCTGACGGCCCGATCTCGATCGAGATGGAAAAGGTCCTGGCGTCGATGCCCGGAAACGAGGGCGAAAAGCCCGTCAGCGACAAGGTGCTTGAGCTCAACGCGGGCCATCCTGTATTTGAAAAGCTGAAAGCCGCGGATGGCGATACCCTCAAGAAGTACGCGGAAATTCTTTATAATCAGGCGCGCCTCATCGAAGGCCTCCCCGTTGAGGACCCGATCGAATACACCAAACTGGTGTGCGAATTGTTTTAGAAAGCGAAAATAACGACAGGCGCGAATCCCCCCTCAGTCGCCTTCGGCGACAGCTCCCCCAAGGGGGCGCCACGGGCGGCAAATTGCCGCCCCTACAGGGCTTGGCGAAGTTCGAGCTTTTGCAGCAATACGATATGACATCGGTGCCTGTAGGGGCGGATATTATCCGCCCGCTTTGCCTCCTCTCGGGAGGAGGTGGCTGCGGCTTGCCGCAGACGGAGGTGGGAACTACCGCTTGCGATAAAAAAGAATTTCCACAACAAAAATACCAAAAGGATAAACCTATGAACATACCAAACCTAAAAACCCCGTGCTATATATTTGACGAGGAAAAACTTATCCGAAATCTTAAAATACTCGGCGGCGTTGAGCGCGAAACGGGCGCGAAAATACTGCTGGCTCAAAAGGCGTTCTCGATGTACGCCTTTTATCCGCTTATCGGAAAATACCTGTCGGGCACCACGGCAAGCTCGCTCAACGAGGCACGGTTGGGGCGCGAGGAAATGCCGAATACCGAGACGCACATCTACGCCCCGGCATACAGCGACACGGACTTTGACGAGATAGTTAAGCTCTGCGATCACGTTGTGTTTAACTCATTCTCCCAATGGGAGAGGCACAAAGACAAATGCGCGGACATCGAGTGCGGCATAAGGATCAACCCCGAATATTCCGAGATAGAGACCGACATGTATAACCCATGCTTCCCGGGCTCAAGAATGGGAGCGAAGATCTCCGGCTTTCCCGAAAAGCTGCCCGAAGGCATAAGCGGGCTGCACTTTCACACAATGTGCGAGCAGAACTCGGACACGCTGTGGCGCACAGTGCTTGAGGTAGACAAAAAATTCGGGCATATCCTGAGCCTGCCGCAGATCAAGTGGCTCAACTTCGGCGGCGGCCACCATATCACCCGAGACGATTACGATATAGAGACGCTTATAAAATCGATCGAATATATGCGCGGCAAATACGGTCTGACGATATATCTGGAGCCGGGCGAGGCCGTGGCGCTTAACGCGGGCTACCTCGTCACCAAGGTCATGGACATCATAAACAACGGCATTGACATCGCTATAGTCGACGCGTCGGCGGCCTGCCATATGCCCGACGTTCTGGAAATGCCGTATCGTCCGCCCCTTTTCGGCAGCGGTGAACCGAACGAGAAAAAACACATCTACCGCCTGGGCGGGCCAACGTGTCTTGCCGGAGACATTATCGGAGACTACTCGTTCGAAAGGCCGCTCAATATAGGAGACAAACTGGTGTTCGGAGATATGGCTATATACACGACCGTGAAAAACAACACCTTCAACGGAATAAACCTGCCGACGATCTACATCAGGCGCCCAAACGGAGCCCTCGAACTTCACAAACAATTCGATTACAATGACTTTAAACAAAGATTATGACAAATATCCAGAACCAAATCAAAAATTTCTTAATTGAAAACGGCGCGGGGCAGGTGGGCTTCTGCGAGCTCGGCGATGATGAGTTCGGCAAAAACGAGTTCGGCATGACCCACGCGGTGTCATATACCGTTCCGCTGTCTGACGCGATAGTGGACGGCATCAAGGACGCGCCGACCCACACCTACTTCCACCACTACCGGACCGTTAACGCGCTGATCGACCGAAACTCGCTTATGGCCGGAATAATTTTAAGGCGCGCGGGATATAAGTACGTTCCGATCCCCGCGTCGCAGTCGGTGGACGGGCTCAGAGGTGCTTTCTCGCACAAATACGCAGCGGTGCGCTCGGGGCTCGGATATGTGGGTAAGAGCGGACTTTTCATCTCAAGCGAAAACGGGCCGCGCGTGCGTCTCGGCACGATACTGACCGACTGCGCCGAATTCGAGGTAAATCAAAATATCCTCGAGTGCGGGTGCGGCGAGTGCAATCTGTGTATGAAAGCATGCCCGGCAATGGCTATATCGGGCAATCTTTGGAAGCCCGGCGAGCCGAGGGAAAATATCGTGGACGCCCTCGCGTGCAGCAGGCATATGAAAGCCGCGTACCAAAAAATCGGACGCGGCGCCGTGTGCGGTATTTGTATGCGGGTATGCCCTCGCGGTATAATAAGGCAAACGGGCGGATAATATCCGCCCGCCTGCCTCGCCCCTTGGAGAGAGGTGGATTTCCGCCTTTGGCGGAAAGACGGAGAGGGGTCAGCATAGGTACTATAAATTAGTAACTAGGGACTAGGAACCCCTCTCAGTCAGCTCCGCTGACAGCTCTCCCCAAGGGGCGAGCCTAATTCCTACGTCCGCGGGGATATGCGAATGATTTTTGTCAAATCATCTCCGCGTAATCGCTATTCACTAATCGCTAATCACTACCTTGCAAACCTATAGCCCGCGCCCCAGACGGTTTCTATAAACTTCTCGTCGGTGTATTTCTCCAGCTTGTCGCGGACGCGCTGAACATGCACCGTCACGGTGGACGAATCGCCTATGGCGTCCATGCCCCAGACGCGGTCGAACAGCCTGTCCTTGCTGAACACGATGTTCGGGTTCTCAAGCAAAAACAACAGCAGATCATACTCCTTGACCGTGAGTATGATCTCGTTTTTTCCGGCGAAAACTCTGCGCGAATCCTTGTCGATCACAAGGCCTTTGATATTGAGCGCCTGAGACTTCTGCGCGCCGCCCGACTTGAGCGCCTTATATCTGGCGGTGTGGGCTTTGACGCGCGCCACCATCTCGGAGGGCGAGAACGGCTTCGCTATGTAATCGTCGGCGCCAAGGCCGAGGCCTTTGATCTTGTCGACATCCTCCGACCTCGCCGAGAGAAATATAACGGGCACGTCCTTTGCCTTTCTCAGCTCCTCGCAGACCGAGAACCCGTCCAGCCGAGGCAGCATTATGTCGATTATGATAAGATCATAGTCATTTTTCATCGCCTTTTCAAGGCCGCTCTCGCCGTCAAACGCAAGCTCACAGCGGAAACCAGCGGCGATAAGATAGTCCCGTTCAAGCTCGGCAATGCTCCTGTCGTCCTCTATAATCAAAATTTTCATATTATTTCTTCCTTTCACCTAAAGAGTTTTATCCGAAATTTTCAGTCTGATATACACGGTGACGCCCGGCTCCTCTCCGTTGCCTCTGAGCCACATGCGGCCGCCGTGCTCGCGCACAATCCTGTCGCATATCGAGAGGCCCAGCCCGTTGCCCGATACGTTCATGTTCCTCGCCTTGTCCGCGCGGTAGAACGTCTCAAACACCCGCTTTTCCTCATCCTCGCTTATGCCGATCCCGCTGTCGGAAAAGGCGATAATCGCAAAGCCTCCGTCGCGGCTCACCGTTATGTCAAGACTGCCTCGCTCGCTCGGAGTTTTATATTTTATCGCGTTTTCTATCACGTTTGAAAATACTCTTTTCATCTTGGCTCTGTCAAAAGCGGCCGTAAGATGCTCGCCGCCCAGTGACGGCGTGATCTCCGCGGACTTTAAGTCGATCTCGTATTCCTTGAGCATTTCGGCCGCGAACTCCAAAATATCGCGATCCTCGATGTCATATTCGGCGGCGGCGCTCAGCTTTGAGTAGAGCGACAAATTGTTCACCATATTTTCGAGCGTGTCGGTCTTGGCGAGGATAGTGTCAAGGTACCGCCTTGTCATAGCGGGGCTTGAGGCCACATCGTCGCGCAGTCCCTCCACATAGCCCTTGATCGAGGTTATGGGCGTCTTTAAGTCGTGGGAGATATTGGCGATTAACATCCGATGCTCCTCCTCCCTCGTTATCTCGTCGCTGACCGAAAGCTTGAGCCTGAGGCGCAGCCTTTCGATCGCGTCGAAAACCTCTCTGATCTCGCCGTCGCCCGAGCTTAGCACCTCATAGTCAAGGTCGCCGCTCGTCAGGTGCTCCATCGCCTCAGACATGCCTTTGAGCGGGCGAAGTATCGTTTTGGTAAGGTAGGCCGTGACGCCGGCGCAGCAGCCCGCGACAACGATGATCAGCACAATTATCCAAAGCATGGCGTAGCGCCTGAGCACGGGATTGTAAAGAGTCGGCGCGAGACCCTTTATCTCAATGGCGACGCCCGGAAAATATCCGGCCAGCAGCACCAAAATAAACGCCGATATCAGCACCATAAGAAAAACCGGCAGCACCAGCATTATTATTGATGAGATAAAAAACTTTGTTTTGACCGACAATTTTTGCTCCTTTCGATTATATGGCACGCCACTATATGACCCACCTCTGTCTTTCCGCCTTCGGCGGAAATCCACCTCCTCCCGGGAGGAGGCTTTAAATAGGCTCCCCCTCGGGGATAATCAGCAAGCTTGCTTGTGGGTTCAAAGCTATCTTTCAAAATTGCTTGCAATTTTGACTAAGAGCTTCCTTGATGCTGTCGGGCTTTGCCCGACTGAGGGGGAACTTACGCTTCCTTAAATCTGAACGCGTAGTACCCGATCGCGGTGAAGGTCAGGGCGTAGCCTATCATCAGCAGCGCCTTGAACGAGGCCGCCAGAAACGGCATGCCGCCGCCCAAGAATATTTTGTGCCACTGCATATATCCGGTGAACATCAAGCCTCCGAGGCTGCTGAACCGTATTCCCGCGATCTTCAGGCCCGCGTATACTATTATACACAAAAACATCGCCATTGTCGAGCTTTTTGTGAACTGATTTATCATCACCGCCATCAGGATAACCACCAGCATCGGGAACGCATCCAATATATAGGCGCCAAACGCGTAGCCGGGACTGACGATCTTGTGTGATACTATAAGATCGGCGGCGCAGGAGGCAATAAACACCGCGAGCATATTTATCAGCGCCAAAACAAACACCGCTCCGACCTTGCCGACAAATATCTTGTACCTGTGGCACGGACGCGCCAGAACCGCTCTGATCGTGCGGTCGCGGAACTCGGCCGAAAACAGCTCGCACGCCGCCATTATCGAAATAAAAGGGATCACCGCCTCGAAAAACAGGCTCATAAGGCTCATTGAGGTGTTGATGCCGCTCAAAGTGAACACGCCGTCCGACACGCGCGTCGTCAGGAGCTTGACACAGACGGCGCCGCCGCAGATTATCAGCTCGATTATTATAAACACGATATATTTTTTTCGACTCAGCAGCTTGTCCGTCTCGTTTTTAAGATTAGCGATAATTCCGTTCATGATATCCTCCTTCGCCGTGCCCGGTCACCGACAGAAAATAATCCTCAAGCGACGGGTGGTTCTCAAGTATGTCCTTCATATCCGCGCGGGCCGGGATCTGTCCGCCGTGAATGACCGCGGCTTTGTCGCACACCTTCTCAAGCTCGGCGGCGATGTGCCCGGCGATCAGAAAGGCGGCGCCCTCGCTCTCGGCCATATCGCGGATCACGCCGCGCAGGTGCACGACGCCCTCTATGTCAAGGCCGTTGGTGGGCTCGTCAAGGATAACGAGCTTCGGCCTCGACAAAAACGCCAGCGCCAGGCCCAGCCTCTGCTTCATGCCCAGCGAGAACCGCCCGGCTTTGTCATCCGCGTACTCGCTCAGATTCACAAGCTCGAGCACCTCGTCGATCCTCCGCTCGCCGGCTCTGCCTCTCAGCTCGGGATAGAATCTCGCCGCAAGACGCAGGTTTTTTCGGGCGCTCATATTCTCGTACACGGCAGGCGCCTCGATCAGCGCGCCAACGCCGCGCATCGCGTTCTCGAAGTCGGTGTCGATGTCTGTGCCGAACACGCGTATCTCGCCCGCGTCAATGCCGCACATGCCGCATATCGCTTTCATAGTGGTGGTCTTGCCGGAGCCGTTCGGCCCCAGCAATCCCATTATCTCGCCTTCCTTGAGGTTTAGAGAAATGTCGCGCACGCCCCTGCCGTTTCGGTAGAGCTTCCGCATGTTCCTGATTGATAAAACTGTCTTTGGCATTGTTTTTTCCCTTTCTTTTAGTTCATTCCTATTTGCCTCCTCCCGGGAGGAGGTGGCTGCGGCCGGAGCCGCGAAGCGGGTTCGTGGCAACAACGTATTCCGATTTTTCGAATAAACGAGGCCACAAATCATTAACATGAGCGGACAAATGCGGCTTGCCGCAGACGGAGGTGGGAACGTAGTGATTAGTGATTAGCTAATAGTGATTAGGTCCCCCTCTCAGCCTGCTCCGCAGGCAGCTCCCCCGTGGGGGGCGCCTGATCATGCCTCTCCCCGAGGGGCGCCAGACGGTCGAGAGCGCCCGCCCCTTGGGGCGAGCCTGATTTTATGGGCCGTAGGATAAATTAATCTCCGAAACCACGCCGTTTTCGGTCTTAAATCTCACCCATGTTCTTCCGTCGATAAATCCAAACTCGTTTTCGGGCAGATCCGCAATTTGCTTTCGGCCGCGATATGCCTTTTTGACTTTATCCGCGCTATCACCGACACCGACTTTGCCGCGGCGGAACCGATGCTTCGGTTCAGTAACCGAGACCGACAGCACGCGGCAGCCTCCGCCGTCTGTCTTTTCGGCGTGTATCTCGTAGCCGTCCATCGGTATTAAAACAATACCGTCCGATATTTCGGTCGCGGAACCCATATTTTCCTCCGCGAGTTCAGCTGATACGCCGCCCGGTTCAAGCGCGGCAAAATAGTCGTCGTTGCTATCCGTTAGCGCAAAATATCCTCCTGCCGCCACAAACGCCATCGCGATTATCAATACCGCGCAGAAAATGAATTTTTTCATTGGTGAGTTCCTCCAAACATAGTGATTAACGATTAGAGCCGGGCGGTAGATTGCCGCCCCTACAGGTGCCGACGGTATATTGTATCGCCAAACCACACGAATTTCGCTAAATCCGTAGGGGCGGATATTATCCGCCCGTTTTGCGTCAGGCGCTAATCTTCGATATCATCACCGCTTACTTCGACGCTTTCGGTTTTGACGTAGTTCGGCAGGTCGCGCACATTTTGGTATTCATCGGGGTTCACCGGGTCGATCTTGGTGGTGCCGTAGCCGCCCGCGGTGAGGCTCAGGTTAAAGCACAGGTCGTGGGCGTCGTTGTTCTCATCATAGCCCGTGACCGTTACCTTGCCGTCGAAAGCGGTGATCCTGTCGCGGTCGTCAAGGGTCACATTGCCGCACACGTTGTTGATATACGGCTCGTTTTGATTGATCATCATGTTGTTCATGACGGCGCCCATATCGCCGCCCAAATCAAACACCGCGTCCTGACGTGAGCCGGCGCATATAAACGAAAACGCCGCGGTCATATACTTGGGCAGCTGCTCGCCCGACATGTTTAGGCTGTAGGTGCGGTTCGCGCCGTCAGTCTGCGCCAGCACGATATTGTTCTTGATATCACCCACAAGCACATCGCTTAATGTCTCGACAAAATTCACGCCCTTGTCAAACAGCTCGTCGTCGACGTCGAAAAAAGTTCCGTCGCCGCTGTCCGGGTACATGAGTTTATCCACTTGTTTTTCGCCGGTATCATAAGCGACGTATTCGCTGTAAACATATCTGTCGCCGTTCTGCTCGACTACCTCATACACATCTTGAACGCCATCCAAGTTAGCGTAGCTCTCTCTCATGTAGGTTTGAACCTCTCCGTTTTTGTCAAGCTTGTATGTCATTTCGCTCGCGCAGCCGATACTCGCCCCGTCGAGCGACACGTCCGCTTTGACGTTTAGCGTACAGTTATCCTGATAGAGCAGGCTCTTTACTCCGTTTTTGATCGCAGCGTAGCCGCCCGCGTTGTCGTAGTTGGCGAAAACCGCCATGCTGAGTATCAGCAGCGCGGCGCAGACGCACAGCGCCGCCCGAAGCTTTCTGTTTTTCTTTTTCATAGTAATTCCTCACTTTCAGAATATATTTTGCCGTTATCTAAGCGCTTATCTTCAGCTTATGAGAGTATTATAAAACCCAATTATAAACTTTTTATAAATTATTTCTAAAAAATTTCTAAAATATTTTAAAATCCCGAAAATACGTTGGTTTGAGTGATAAATTTATGAAACAAATTAGTTTGACACCATTTTGACTGAAAGACAGTTTTGAGATATTTTCTTTCATCAAAATAATGCCTAAAGTATTGACAAAGTGTGCATAACAGATGTATAATAGACGTTGAAGGAGATGATATTATGGCAACTGTTAGCACAAATATTAAAATTGATTCAGGTTTAAAGCAGGAATCGCAAAAGTTATTTGAGAGTTTTGGGTTAAGTCTCAGCGCGGCGGTAAATATCTTTCTTCGTCAAGCAGTTCGCGAGCAGGCTATTCCGTTTAGAGTAGGCGCACCTATGCCAAACGAAGAAACTCTTGAAGCCATTAATGAGGTAAAAAGAATGAAAGAGAATCCAAGTTTTGGCAAGACTTATTCAAGTGTTGAACAAATGATGGAGGAACTGCTTGCTGATGTATAAGATAAAGCCAACCACAAGATTCCAAAAGGATTTAAAGCGCGTAAAGAAACGCGGATTTGATATTTCCTTGTTGACAAATGTGATCAAAAAACTTGCCAATGGCGAGCAGTTACCCGAAAAAAACAAAGATCATCCGCTTTCCGGTGTCTATTATGGTATGAGAGAATGTCATATTACACCGGATTGGTTGTTGGTTTATGAAATAGACAATGACAATCTTATTTTATATCTTACAAGAACAGGCTCTCATAGTGATCTGTTTTAATAGTTAAGCCCCCGTTATGGGCAATGTCATTAAGTTAAGAAAGAGAGCAAAGAACCAAGTTCAGAAAAAGGACTTGGTTCTTTTTTTGAAATTT
>CANPWW010000010.1 GCA_947585115.1 uncultured Monoglobus sp. | reverse complement strand
TTTTCTCACCCTTTTTAAGTATATCATGTTTTTGGATTCTTTGGGTTACAATTTTATTTCAAAATTAGATTGACGTGGCGCCGCTGATCTAACGCTTGACAAATTTGAAAGTGCGTGTTATAATGTAAATGCAAAAAGGAGCCCGAAGGCCCCTTAAAGCATCAAAGGCGCCGCAATGCGGCCGGCCGAAAAAACAGAATATCAGATATAGCTGCCCTCCGGTCAAATCAGGGCGGCTATATCACTTTCATAGTGAATATAATAAGAAACAAGAATGTGAGAAATATTATTCCCAAAGCATGTTTCATGCAGCAACACCTCCTTCCTTTTGAGAATGAGGTGGCCGAACCGCTCTGCTTACTTTACCTTTGATATCCGCATTATATCACGAATTCCGACAAAAGTAAAATTAAATTATCTTTACAAGAAATATAAAAAGCCCGGGGCTCCTTTTTTATATGCTGTTTTCTATGAATTTGATTTTGGGCTTGTGGGTCTTGGCTTCCTCGTAGTCCATTGTGGCGTAGGCTATGATTATCACCTTGTCGCCCACGCTTGCTTTGTGGGCGGCGGCGCCGTTCAGGCAGACCACACCGCTGCCGCGCTCGCCCGGTATCGCGTAGGTTATCAGGCGCTCGCCGTTGTTTATGTTCACCACATGCACCTGCTGGTTGGTGAGTATGCCCACCTCGTCCATCCAGTCCTCGTCGATCGTTATCGAGCCGATGTAGTTTAAGTTGGCGTCGGTCACTGTGGCTCTGTGGATCTTTGAGTTCATGATCTCTATGTTCATGCGCGCACCTCCCGGTTTTCGGGTTCTACTATGATATTGTCGATCAGCCGCGTCTTTCCGAAGCGGACCGCCAGCGCGATCAGCGTCTTTTCGACGAGTTTGCCGCCGTACGGCTCAAGGCTCGGGAAGGCGCAGCTTTCGATATACTCGATATCCGCGAGAGGCGATCCTGATATCCGCGCCCTTATGTTCCGCTTTATTTTCTCAAGGTCGGTCTCGCCGCCTTTGACCGCCTTTTCGGCATCCTTCAGCGCCGCGCTGAGGCTGAGCGCCTGCCCGCGCTCCTCGGCGGAAAGGTATGTGTTGCGGCTGCTCATGGCAAGGCCGTCTTTTTCGCGCACTATCGGGCAGGGCACGATCTCGATGTTCATGTTGAGGTCGGAGACCATGCGCATAATGACCGCCAGCTGCTGCGCGTCTTTCTGGCCGAAGTAGGCGCGGTCCGCCATAGAGATGTTAAACAGCTTGGTAACGACAGTCGCCACGCCGCGGAAGTGGCCGGGTCTGGTCTTGCCGCAAAGTATTTTGGTGATGTCGCTGTCCACGCTGACAAAGGTCCCGTAGCCGTCCGGGTACATGTCCTCGGGCTCGGGCTGGAAAATATATTCCGCGCCTGCCGAGGCCGCGGCCTGTTTGTCGCGCTCAAGGTCGCGGGGGTAGGTCTCGAGGTCCTCGCCCGGGCCGAACTGGGTCGGATTGACAAAAACGCTGACGATCGTGACGTCGTTCTGCTCGGCGCTTTTGCGTATCAGCGACTTGTGGCCCTCGTGAAGGTAGCCCATTGTGGGCACAAGACCGATGGTTTTGCCCTCGGATCTTAATTTTTTCGAAACGGCGTTAAGCTCCGCCGGTGTTTTTATTATTTGCATGGTGTTGCCTCCTAACGTAGTGATTAGCGATTAGTGAATAGTGATTAGGCCTCCCCCTCAGTCAACGTAGGGACTAGGGAACGGAGACTAGGGACTAGGGCCTCCCCCCTCAGTCGGGCGTTGCCCGACAGCTCCCCCGAGGGGGAGCCGGGACGTCGAGGGCGCCGTCCCCTACGGCTATTGTTGTAATATGCTGTGGGCGGATATTATCCGCCCGTTTGTCCGATTGGATTATTTCGAGGGGAAGGTGCCCTCTTTTACTTCGGTTATATAGTTTGTGACGCCGGCGGTTATTGTTTTGCCGACCTCGGCGAAGCGCTTCACGAACGACGGAACGTAGTCGTCGAACATGCCCAGCATGTCGTGCAGCACCAGCACCTGCCCGTCGCAGTCGGGGCCCGCGCCTATGCCGATCGTGGGGATCGTCAGGCTCTCGGTAACCTTTTTCGCCGGACCGCGGGGGATGCACTCAAGTACCAGCGTGAAGGCTCCCGCCTCCTCCACCGCTTTCGCGTCGCGCAGCAGCTTTTCCGCGGCCGCGTCGGTCTTTGCCTGAACGCCGAAGCCGCCAAGCTGGTTCACGCTCTGGGGCGTCAGTCCCAGATGCGCGCACACGGGTATTCCCGCGTCGGTTATCGCCTTTATGACCTCGGCGACTTCCTCGCCGCCCTCGATCTTGACCGCCGCCGCGTTTCCTTCCGCTATAAGGGCGCCGGCGTTTTTCACCGCCTCATACTTTCCGAGGTGACAGGACAGAAACGGCATGTCGGCCACGACCATGGCGCGCTTCGCGCCTCTCGCCACAGCCTTGGTGTGGTGTATCATGTCCGCCATGGTGACGTGGGTTGTGTTGTTATAGCCCAGCATAACGTTGCCAAGCGAGTCGCCCACAAGTATCATGTCGATGCCCGCGGCGTCTACCAGCTTTGCCATCGAGTAATCATAAGAGGTCAGCATGGAAATCTTCTCTCTGCCCTTCATTGCCCGAACGGTTTTTGTGGTGATCTTCTTTTCTGCCATTTTTCATTCTCCTTTACATTTAATTTCAGCTTTTGGTATGAGTTTCTTCATTATATTATATATAATATAAATCCAAAACTACATATTATTGTGTGCATAAAAACAGGATACCCAATATGCGGTATCCTTACAGAGAACGCCAAAACGCGGATCCCGCGCAAAACCTGCGCGAAATTGTCCGTTTTGAAAATTTTTTTAAAAAATCAGTCTCTGTTGGGAACCCAATCAAAGCTTTTGTCGTCATACATAGTGAGAGGTCAAATTCCGCTCTCCCTATATCGGCAAAAATGAGTATAGCACACTTTGGAACAAATTGCAATATCTTTTTGTTACATAAAGTTACAAACAGGGTTACAAAGAATTACAAATTTTATACAAATTGATTCAAACCCCTTGACAGATGTCGGTTTAGGTATTAAAATACAAGAGTTAAAGTGTATTTGGCTTTTTATATAATATTGAAAAGGGGGAAATCATTGTGGCTGTTAAATACGTTTTCGTGACCGGCGGAGTTGTGTCCGGCATAGGCAAGGGCATAACCGCGGCGTCGCTGGGCAGACTTTTAAAGTCCAGAGGCCTGAGGGTCACGATACAGAAATTTGACCCCTACATAAATATAGACCCGGGAACCATGAGCCCGTATCAGCACGGCGAGGTGTTTGTCACCGACGACGGAGCCGAGACCGATCTTGACCTGGGCCACTACGAGAGATTTATCGACGAAAGTCTGACAAAAAACAGCAACATCACCACCGGCAAGGTCTACCACTCGGTCATCACCAAGGAGCGTCAGGGCGCGTACCTGGGCGGAACGGTCCAGGTAATACCCCACATCACCGACGAGATCAAGCAGAAGATCTACGACGTGGGCGACGAGGGCGAGTCGGACGTGGTCATCACCGAGATCGGCGGAACGGTCGGCGATATCGAGAGCCAGCCGTTTCTGGAGGCGATACGCCAGGTGGCATACGACAAGGGCAGGAAAAACGTCATGTATATCCATGTGACGCTGGTGCCCTACCTCAGGACATCGGGCGAGCTCAAGTCAAAGCCCACGCAGCACAGCGTCAAGGAACTTTTGAGCATAGGCATACAGCCCGACATGCTGATCTGCCGCAGCGAGGTGCCGCTTGAGGATTCCCAGCGCGACAAGATTGCGCTGTTCTGCAATGTGGACCGAGACTGCGTTTTCCAGAACCTCAACTGTGACACGATCTACGACGTGCCGATCATGCTCGAGAACCAGAACCTGTCGGGAAAGGTCTGCGAGAGACTGGGGATCGAAACCCCGGAGCCCGACCTTCACGAGTGGTACGATATCATAAAGCGGGTAAACAGCCTTGACAAAAAGGTCAAGATCGCTCTGGTCGGAAAATACGTGGCGCTGCACGACGCGTATCTCAGCGTCGCCGAGGCGCTGCACCACGGCGGCTACGCCTGCGGAGCCGAGGTCGAGATCGACTGGGTGGACGCCGAGGAGGTAAACGACGGCAACGTGCGCGAGCGCATCGGAGACGCGGACGGAATTCTGGTTCCCGGCGGATTCGGCGACCGGGGCATAGACGGAAAGATCTCGGCTATCAAATACGCCAGAAAGAACAAGGTGCCGTATCTGGGCATATGCCTGGGCATGCAGCTGGCGGTGGTTGAGTTCGCCAGAAACGTCGCGGGGCTCAAGGGGGCGCACAGCTCGGAGCTTGATCCCGACACGCCGTATCCGGTCATCGACCTGATGCCAGAGCAGAAAAATATTTCCGACATGGGCGGAACAATGAGGCTCGGAGCCTATCCCTGCAATATCAGAGAGAACAGCAGGTTCGCCTCGGAAGCGTACGGCGGATTTGAAAAGATAAAAGAGAGACACAGGCACAGATACGAGATGAACAACGACTTCGTCAAGGATCTGACCGATATGGGGCTTGTGATAGCGGGAACCTCGCCGGACAATCGTCTGGTTGAGATCGTCGAGGTGAAGGATCACCCCTGGTTCGTGGGTGTGCAGTTCCACCCGGAATTTAAATCCAGACCCAACAAACCGCATCCGTTATTTAAGCAATTTATATATAATTCGCTACTTTGTTCACAAAAAACTGTTAAATAATTTGGTTATTTTGTTACAATTGTGTGAAAAGATAAAATACTTATTGACAATTTGCCCTATTTGGTGTTATAATCTGTAGTAAGCTAAAGAAAAAGTATGATAGGATAAAAATGTTCTGTTTATTTTTCGGCGGCGAATGTAAATTAATTTTGTAAAAAAAATTAAAATTTTAATATTTTAAGGAGGATTTGAGACATATGAGAAATCTCAAAAAGGTGATTGCCTTAGTAGCGGTGTTTGCTATGTTGGTAAGCACAGTTGCGTTTGCGGCTACATTTGATGATGTTGCTGAGAACGATACATACGCTGCGGCAATCGAAACATTAAACCAGCTTGGCATTCTGACAGGCGACGATGCAAACAATGACGGCGTTATGAGCTTCCGTCCCAACGACACTATCACAAGAGCTGAGATCACAGCTATCATTGCGAGAATGCAGGGTCGTACAGGCGCGGTTGCTCAGACAGAGACAATCTTTAAGGATGTACCCGCTACCCACTGGGCTTCCGGTTATATCCAGGCGGCTACAAGCACACAGATAATCAACGGTTACGGCGACGGTAACTTTGGTCCCGATGATAACGTTCTGTATCAGGATGTTGTTAAGATGATCATGGAGACACTGGGTTACAAGAACTACGCTCTCGAGAACGGCGGATATCCCGTAGGATATGAGATCGCTGCTCAGAGACAGAAGGTTCTGGACGGTGTTATCGGCGGCGCTGACGGCGTTGAGGCTACAAGAGGAATGGTTGCTCAGATGGTTGACAACGCTATCGAGGCACCTCTGATGGACAGAATGGCTTACGGCGGCAACGGCCAGTATGTAATCTATGACGGCACATGGCAGCCCATGAGAACCTGCCTGAGCGAGTACCTCGGCATCACCAAGCTGAGAGGTAACGTTGTATCCAACGAGGTTACAGGCTTAAACGGCGCTATGAGCGTTAACTCCTACAGAGACGAGACAGTAAGAATCGCTCTGACAGACCTCTTTAAGGTTCAGTCGAACAACTATGACACACCTTATGAAGGCTACAATCCCGAGTATGATTTCTATGTTGGCACGACAGACGCTGCTGATTACTTCGGTTATGACGTAACAGCTTATGCCCGCACAAACGGCACAGATATCGCTACTCTGATTTCTATCATCCCCACAGAGGGACAGAACTCTTCGGCTACATTCAACATCGATCAGTTCAGCTACTATGACACAACAAATCGTCCCGCTCTGTACTACATGAGAGGCGAGAACGACAGAACACCCACAAGACTGCCCATCGATGATAACGGCGCTTACGTTGTTTACAACGGAATCTGCGGTTATGACATCGCAAGCGTATTCGCTCCTCAGGGCGACGCCAACAACACCAACTACAAGGTTGCTGCTGACAGCGCTTACAGCGGACAGGTTACACTGATAGACAACAACCAGACAGCAGGTTATGACTTCATCTTCGTTGACCTCGCGGTAGGCGGCGTAGTTGAGGAGCTGTCGAACAGAGGCATCCTTTCCTTCAAGAACGCCGTAGGCGACAGAGGCAAGGACAACCTGGTTAACAGGGTTGAGTTTGAGTCTACAGCTAACAACGCTTACATCAAGATCACAAAGGACGGTCAGCCCTACGATTATACACAGCTCAAGGAGTGGGATGTACTTTCTATCGTAGCTAACACTTCAAACAGCGGCAGCGAGTATTATGACATCGAGGTTCTTAACGGCGATGCTACAGCTATTGCTGGCACAGTTAACCGTGTGGTTACTTCGGATACATCGTCTACAGGATCCGCTTACGAGATCAACGGCACAGCTTATGACGTAGCTGAAGGCGCTTACACACCTTCAACTATCAGAGCCGGTTCGTCGGGTACATTCTATGTTGACAAGTACGGCAAGATCGTTGCCTACAACAGAGACCTGAACGCTACAAGCGGCACAGGCGCTAACTACGCTTACATTCTGAACGCGGAAGTTGCTTCGGGTAACTTCGGTGAGACAGCTCCCGTTATCCAGTTCGTATACAAGGACGGTAATGTGAACACAGCGACATTCGCTCAGAACGTTACTATCTACAATCCGTCAGCCGAATTCGTAGACGGTGGAACAACCAGTGACTACATCACATATCAGTATAAGAACCACGACAACGTTCAGGACGCTCTTGATTCAATGGTAGGTCAGATCGTAACTCTGAGCGCTTCCAACGGTTCGATCAGATCGATTACTCTGCCCTATGACAACCAGCCGGGCGTTGACGCTGATTCTACACTGGATCTCCTGGCCGGCGTTGACCAGTTCACATACGATCAGGAAACTCAGGAACTGAGAATCGGCACAAAGAGAATTGATGTAACTCAGGATACAACAGTATTCTTCATCGGCAGACCCGGCGACGGCTTCAAGTATGGTGAGTCCGCTTCCGGTCAGGCTACCGAGGACTGCACGGTTGCAAACGGTTCTAACCTCGTAACAATGGATGGTAACGCAGCTGTTGCGTACTCGAACGCTAACACCAACGGATATGCTGACGTAGTAGTTCTCTACAACACAGATATCGCTACAAGCCCCGAGTCCGGCGTTGCTATGATAACATCTGTCGGCGAAGGCTCAAACGGCACTCTGTCCGTAAGCTACTATCAGAACGGCGAGCTTATCCAGGCTCAGACATCCGAGGACTTCAACGATGCTGACCTGACAAGAGACACGCAGGCCGGTTCACTGTTCAAGTTCGGTAAGACCGGTGATTATATCACATCGGCTACACCTTACCTGACTTTCGATGGCGAGATCAGATCCGACATCACAAGCGGCGGCGCTCATCCCGGTGTTCCGGTAATCAACAAGCTGTATCCCGGAACGACTGATGAGGTTGTTACATTCGGTGCTGTTGTTGGCAGAAACGGTAACAGAGTAAGAATCGCTCCCATGAATGAAGGCGACGTTCTGCCCGACTTTGGTAACATCACATCTGTATCGCTCAACAACGTACAGGCTAACTACTATGTATATGACGCTTCCAGAAGCAGCAGATCCAGAGTAGGTCTGGGCGGTATCGGTGACATCTATGTTGACCGTTACCTCGCCGGCGACGAAGGCGTTACAACAAACGACGTAATCACCTACGGCAGCTTCTCAGAGCAGAACCCCGTAGCTGGAATGCTCGACTATGTATACATCAGAACATACGAGAGAACAGGCGACGTAGTTGTTTACATGCAGCGTCAGTACGACTACTCGATCAACTAATATAAGTTGAAATTCAAGAGGTCCCGAAAGGGACCTCTTTTTTTGTATAAAACATCCAAAGGTTTTAGCAACATGTGTAAAAAATGATTATAATGCCGAAAATAGAAGTATATTCCAAAAAAACATTGACATTCGTAAGATTTCGTTGTAAAATTAGTAATATGGTGTGTTATGTGTAAAAATCTTTTATAATGACCGACCGAAAGATAAACGTAAAATATATTGCGAAAGGGTTTGATAATATGTTTGGAGTTTTGATATATATTCTGTTTTTGCTGACGGGATTTTTATACTCGAACTTGTATTTTAAAGATAAGGATATATTTTTTCAGGCCTGGGCCGGAGGTTTGATCGGTACTCTCGGGCTGATGTGGGGCATAATACCGTTTGCCTTTATTTTCGGTTTTTCGATCGCCGCTCATCTGATATTGCTGGCGGTGTTCATTGGCGCGTATATTTTATTGTTTTATCTCAAAAAGAAAAGTATTAATCAAATCAAAAGTAATATACGCTATAATAAATCCGAGGCACCGATGACGGCATTAATATTTCTTTGTCTTATCTTGCCTGTCTCGATAGTTATGTGGGTGCTTCTCACGAATCATGTTATGGCTCCGTATGAGGGCGGCGCTGTTTCCACCGGTCAGTCGACATACGGCGATCTTGCCATGCACATGGGAATTATAACAAGCGTTGCCGAAAGAGGTGTTTTTCCTCCCTCTCACAATCTGCTTTTGGGTCAGCGCCTCGGATATCCGTTTTTGATCGACACTCTGTCGTCAAGCTTGTTTCTGTTTGGAACGCCGCTGCGTTGGGCCGTTTTGGTACCCAGCTATGTGTGCTGCATTCTGCTCGCGATGGGTTTCTATTTTCTGGCGTACAAGCTCGTCAAGCGCCGCAGTGCCGCGATACTGGCGACCGTACTGTTCTTTGTGGGAGGCGGCTTCGGTTTCGCTTACTTCTTTGAGGGCGCCAAGGCGGATCACACGGCGTTTACCAAAATTTTTAACGACTATTATCACACTCCGACAAATTATAACGAGGAAAATATCAGATGGGCCAATCCCATCTGCGATATGATCATTCCTCAGCGCACCACAATGGCCGGCTGGACATATCTGACGTTTACGCTGTGGCTGCTGCTCGACGCGTGGGAATCAAGGAAAAGAAGCGCGTTTATATTTCTCGGCGTTATAGCCGGCTGCATGCCCATGATCCACACCCACTCGTTTATGGGTCTGGGTATTATATCGGTCGCCGCGTTTGCCGCGGATATGATAATGTCAAAAGACAAGAAAAACGACTTTATAAACTGGCTTTGTTTTGGCGGTATCACAATCGCCATGGCGCTGCCGCAGCTGTTTATTTGGACATTCAGTCAGGCGGGCTCGGAAGGGTTTGTAAAGTTCGCGCCGTTCTGGGTAAACGAGCAGGACCCGAATTTCTGGTTCTGGATCAAGAACTGGGGAATCGCCGCGTTGTTTGTTGTTCCCGCGTTCTTAAACACAGGAAAGCGAAACAAGATCGTTATGTGCGGCGCGGCTCTCATATTCGTTATCGCCGAGCTGATCTTGTTCCAGCCTTTGGCATATGACAACAACAAGCTGTTCTTTGTGTCTTATATGATTTTCCTGATTGTAATCAGCGAGTATTTTCTTGTGCTGTTCGACAAGCTCAAGGGCGTGAAGGGCCGATATTTCCTTGCCGCCCTCGTTATCCTTGCCGGCACGGTGTCGGGCGCGCTGACTATAGGCCGCGAGTATCACTCGGGAGCGATGTACCAGACATTCTCAAAAGCAGATCTTGAATACGCTGAATTTGTCAAGGACAATACCGAAAAGCGGGCGACTTTCGCCGCGTATTACAATCACCTGAATCCTACCGCGGTGCTGGCGGGCCGCCAGATGTATTTCGGCGGAGAAATGTGGATGGGCTCTCACGGGTACGGAAACCTTGTTTCCGAGAGGAAGAAGGTTCTGAACGATTTATACGGCGCGTCCGACAGCGAGAAGCTCAAAAATGTCGCGCGTCAAAATGATATTGATTACGTTGTGCTGTCAAACAATGAGCTTTCGAACCTGAAAGTCAACCAATCCGCGTTCAGCGGGCTT
The DNA here is from genome assembly GCA_947585115.1 of uncultured Monoglobus sp. Classification (GTDB taxonomy): domain Bacteria; phylum Bacillota; class Clostridia; order Monoglobales; family Monoglobaceae; genus Monoglobus. Next base: position 34,222 of record CANPWW010000010.1, on the reverse strand, counting down.
GACAAGGTTTACGACCAAGGCGGAATAAAGCTTTACAAAGTTGATTAGTCATTTGAAAAGAGGTAGATTATGGAAAAAATATCCGTCATAGTTCCGTGCTTTAACGAGGAGGAAGCCGTTCCTATATTTTATCGCGAGATAGCAAAGGTCGCGGAGGGTATGTCCGGCGTTGAGTTTGAGTTTATATTTGTGAACGACGGCTCCAAGGATAAAACCGAGGAGGTTATCCGCGGTCTTTCCGAAAAGGACAAGCGCGTTAAATATATTTCCTTTTCCAGGAACTTCGGAAAAGAAGGCGCAATGTACGCCGGAATGGAAAACGCGTCGGGCGGCTATGTGGTTATCATGGACGTTGATCTGCAGGATCCGCCGTCGCTTATTCCTGAGATGTACGATATCGTGAAGAATGGAGAGTATGACTGCGCGGCCACTCGGCGGGTGAACCGAAAGGGCGAGGCAAAGATACGCTCGCTGTTCGCGCATGCGTTTTATAAGCTGATAAATCATATATCCCAGACCGAGATCGTGGACGGCGCGCGGGATTTCAGGCTCATGTCAAGACGCATGGTTGACAGCGTTCTCGATATGTGCGAGTATAACAGATTTTCAAAGGGCATATTTTCGTGGGTCGGCTTTGAGACAAAATGGATAGGCTACGAGAACATAAACCGCAGCGCCGGAGAGACCAAATGGTCGTTTTGGAAACTTTTCAAATATTCGATCGACGGTATCGTGGGCTTTTCGACCGCGCCGCTGGCGCTGTCGTCGCTGATGGGAATAATTCTGTTTTTCGTGTCGATCATAGGCATAATATTTATAATAATCAGACAGCTGATATACGGAGGCAGCGCCTACGGCTGGCCTTCGATGATCTGCGTCATACTGCTTGTGGGCGGCCTTCAGCTGCTGTCGATCGGAATTTTGGGCCAGTACCTGTCAAAGACGTATCTTGAGACAAAACGCCGTCCGTTATATATTATTAAAGATGCCAATATTAATAAAAATTTAAATAAAAGGGAAAACGATAATGGATAAAATTGCTGTTCTGATACCTTGCTACAACGAGGAAAAAACAATTGAAAAAGTTATAAGTGATTTCAGGAAGGCGCTTCCCGAGGCTGTTATATATGTGTATGACAACAACTCGACCGATAATACCGTTAATGTCGTGAAAAACGATCGGGGGGGGGGGTCATTTTAAGGCGTGAGTATTTGCAGGGCAAAGGAAATGTTGTTCGCAGGATGTTCCGCGAGATCGACGCCGAGTGTTACATTATGACTGACGGCGATGACACATATCCCGCCGAATACGCGCGGGAAATGGCGGATCTGGTGCTTAACAAGAATGCCGATATGGTGGTCGGCGACCGCCTTTCGTCAACGTATTATACCGAAAATAAGCGACCGTTTCATAATTTTGGAAACACGGTGGTCAGGAAGAGCATAAACTTGCTTTTTAAAAACGATATAAAAGATGTTATGACAGGTTATCGCGCGTTTGGTTATAATTTTGCCAAAACATTTCCGGTTTTGTCTCACGGGTTTGAGATAGAGACCGAGATGACGATCCATGCGGTCGACAAAAATATGCACGTTGAGAATGTGGTCATAGATTACCGCGACCGGCCCGCCGGCAGCGAGTCAAAGCTCAATACCTATTCCGACGGTTTTAAGGTGCTGAAAACGATCGTGCGGCTTTATAAAAACTATAAGCCGCAGCAGTTTTTTTCGTTTTTGTCGCTTGTGTTGGTTATTATAGCGGCGGCTTTTGTTATTCCGGTGTTTGTCGAATACTTCAACACCGGATTGGTGCCGCGGATACCTACTTTGATAGTGTGCGGATTTGTGGTTTTAAGCGCGATTCAGGCATATTTTTCCGGATTGATCTTGTCCACGATAGTTCAAAAAAACCGTCAGGACTTTGAATATCGTCTGATTGAGGCGGAGAACAGATTTAAACAAAGTATAAATGATTGAAATAAAACGAAATTTGTTTGCAAAATAAATATTATATGAAACTGATATGTAGGTGGATATTTAATGAGTATAAGCATGCTTAAAATTAAAGATAAGAAAAAAACATGCGTGTATACGCTGTCTTTTGCGCTACCGTTTTTGTGCATGTTTGTAATCTATATTATATTAAAAGTATATCCGTTTGGCAATAATACAGTGCTTGTAAGTGATATGAACATACAATATGTTGAACTTTTCGGTTTTTTGCATAGAGTATTAATCGGCAAAGAAAGTATAATATATTCATTTACTAAAGAAATGGGCGCTAATGCTTTCGGAATGTTTGCATACTATCTTTCAAGTCCCTTTTCACTTCTTGCCGCGTTTTTTTCTCAGGAAAAAATGCCAATCTGCATATTTATTATTGCAATGCTGAAAATAGGAACAGCAGGCTTGACTTTCGCTGTATTTATTACGAACGCTTCAAAAAAATGCGATCTCACGACTGTGTTGTTTTCTTGCAGCTATGCACTTGCCACATATCCGTTGTTTTACTCGATGAACATCATGTGGCTTGATGGCGTGGTTTGGCTTCCTATTGTGCTTTTAGGCATAGAAAGGGTGCTTGATAAAAAGTCGCCGGTTGTATTCATTTTTGCGTTTACAGCTGCGCTTTATTCAAATTATTATACTGCATATATGACGGCGATTTTTACTGTTATATACTTTCTTTTCAGATATTTTTCGAGCGATGAAAACAAGAGCGCGAAGGATTTCTTTAAAAAAATGCGTATCCTTGCGGTCGCGGCTTTAATATGTACGTTGTTGGCGGCGCCTATTCTCGTGCCGACTCTGATAAGTATGTTGGATGGGAAATTTGCAGTTGATTTAAATGAGCCTTCAAACTTCTGGAATGAAAATATATTTGAGATTCCCAGACGTTTATTTGTTGGTCAATATGACAGTATTTTCAATAATGGGGCGCCGAGCATATTCTGCGGCACGTTATGCGGCACACTTGTGTTGATTTGGTTTTTAAATCCCAAAATAAAAATAAGAGAAAAACTTGCGTCATTTCTTGTTTTTGCGGTTTTGTTTGTTAGTTTCTTTGTTCGAGAAATTGATGAAGTATGGCATGTGTTTCACTGGCCGACAGGATTTCCTTACAGATACGCGTATGTGTTTTGCTTTTTTGCCGTATATGTCGCGGCGCGTTCGTTCTATAGTTTAAAAAGGGATGATTATTTATGGATAGCGGCCGGAACAGTGTTGTATTTGTTGATATTGATCGCGGTATTTATATTCGATAGAACCGTTATAAAAAATACGGTATTTGCTATTGTGACATTTGTTTTGATTTTTATTGGCGGCGTGTGGATTTTTGCCGAAAAACATATTGGTAAAAAGCATCGTTTTTTCACAATATGCGCAATGTTGACTGTTGCATGTGTTGAAATGACGACTAACGGATATGTTATGATAAACGGACTTTACAAAACATTCTCCACTGCGGATTACTCCTCTTACTCCGAATTTGTCGGGAAATTAAAGTCGGCGGTTGATTATATAACCGATTATGATGAGGATTTTTACAGGTTTGAAAAAACATATTCGCGCAGCGGATTTAATGAGAATATGAGTTGTGGAATAAGAGGAGCCACTTCTTATACGTCAACTTTTAACAGTAATATTTTTAACTTTTTTGATGCTTTAGGAATGCGCCGAGTAGGCGTATCGGCTAAGTACCATGGCTCAACGATGCTGACGGACAGCATATTGGATTTTCGTTATATAATAACAAAACCAAATACAAAAATCAACGATAACTACGAACTCATAAAACGCGATGATACAAACTCGATTTACAAAAATCCCTACGTTTTGGGAATTGGTCTTGCGGCCTCGAACAAAGCGTTAAGCGCTCTCCCTAACGAAAACACAGTGTTTGATAATCAAAATAAATTGTCAACAATTTTATTAGAGGGGGATAATATATTTAAAGACATTCATGCAGCCGAGCCTGCCGATAACGGCATGGCGGTGGAGTTTAAGGCGAATGAAAACGGAGCGTACTATATTGATCTCGGCCAATATTACAGGGGTGATTTGAACGCGGAAGTGAACGGAATCAAAAGGAGCTATAATTATGATTTCGGAGAGGAAAAAAGAGTATATTATATCGGCAAATTGGGCCGAAACGATACGGTTAAAATAAGCTTTAGCGATAAACAACTATCCCGGAATGTGATGGCTGCAATGATTGACATGACCGCTTTGAAAAACGGTACGGACGGAATAAAAACCGAGAGCCGACTGAATATTACGGATTACGGCAACACTTGGCTTGAGGGTGACATAATCCTCGATGACGAAGAGGTGATATTCACCTCTATTCCATACGAAAAAGGATGGACGGCTTATGTTGACGGCGAAAAGACAGAGTTTTTTAAGGCGTTTGACACGTTCATTGCTGTTCCCGCGGGAGCGGGGAACCACCAAATTAAGCTCAAGTTCCATGCTCCCGGGCTCAGAATTTCCTTCGCTGTGTCCCTCATCACGCTGTTGGCGTTGATCGCTTTTGCAAATAAAGAAAAAATAAAAGCCTTCGTTTTAAGAAGAACGAAAGGAGAAATAAAATGATAACCGAGTTTTTAAAAACCCCAAAAAAGAAAAAAACATGCGTGTATGCGCTGTCTTTCGCGCTGCCGCTTTTGTGCATGATAATAGTGTACGCGCTGTTAAAGATCTATCCGTTCGGCGACAAGACCGTGCTGGTGATGGACATGGACGACCAATACGGTGAGTTCTTCGCGTATTTCCACAGGGTATTGACCGGGCAGGCGAATATTTTTTATTCCTTTACAAAGGAAATGGGCGGAAGCGTATACGGGCTTTTCACCTATTATCTCTCAAGCCCGTTTTCGCTTTTGATGATTTTCTTCCCCCAGAAGGCTATGCCCGCGGGGCTGGCGCTGATCACCGTGCTTAAGATCGGCGCGTGCGGATTGACTTTCGCTATTTTCCTGCGTCACGCGTTTAAACGGTGCGATCTGTCGACTGTGCTGTTTTCCTGCTGCTACGCGCTCATGTCCTACTCGATGTTGTACGGAATGTGCATAATGTGGCTTGATGCGGTGATCTGGCTGCCGATAGTGCTTCTCGGCATTGAGCGGGTTATCCGCGGACGGTCTCCGTTTCTGTTTATTATATCATTTGCCGTGACTTTGTTCTCGAATTATTATACCGCTTATATGACGGCGATATTTTCGGTGATCTATTATATTTACAGATACGTGACAGCGGGCGGGAAAAAGAGCGTCGGGGATTTTGTGAAAAAATCTTTGATACTGATCGGCTCGGGAGCGGTTTGCCTGCTGCTTGCGTGCGTGATACTGCTGCCCACGTTTCTTAATATGCTGGGCGGCAAGCTGGCGTCGAACACGTATACCGCGGAGGGTTTCTGGAACGTTAATATTTTTGAAATACCGCGCCGATTGTTCATAGGCCAGTATGACAGCATAACAAACAAAGGGGCGCCGAGCATATTCTGCGGCATGCTCTGCGGGGCTATGTCGGTGATATATTTCTTTAACAATAAAATAAAGCCGCGCGCCAAGATCGCCTCACTGTGCGTGTTCGCCATACTGATCGCAAGCTTTTTTGTCAAAAATATCGATATCGCGTGGCACGTGTTCAAATATCCCAACTGGTTCCCTTACAGATACGCCTACGTGTTTTGCTTTTTTGCCGTCTTAACGGCATACAGCGGATTTATTCGTCTGCGCGGCGCCAAACGCCCGCTGATCATCGCGGGAGCGGCGGTATACGCGGCTCTGCTCGCGGCTGTTTTGATATTCGACAAGCAGGTCATAAAATTCCCGGATCGGGCTTATTTAAGTCTTGCTTTCGCGGCGGCTTATATCATCGGGATAGCGGTGATATGCTTTTGCGGAAAAAAATTCGCGCCGCCCGTCTGCGCCGTTATGGTTTTGCTTACCTGCGCGGAGCTTACCGTGAACGGATATTCGACCCTCAAAGGGCTTGACCGCGAGTTTGGGTACACAACGTATACCGAATATCGGAGCGAGATTGACGGCATTGCCGAGGCCGCGGACTGCGTTAAAAATTGGGACGACGGATTTTATCGCGCGGAAAAAACATTTTTGCGCACCGATAATGACAATATGAGCTTTGGATTAAACGGCATAACGCATTACAGCTCGACCTATAATAACAACATACTCAGATTCGATTTCGATATGGGCATGAGACAGGAGTACATCTGCTCCCGCTATCAGGGTTCCACCATACTTACCGACACGCTGCTCGGCGTTAAATATGTTATCTCAAAAGATAAAATAAATGACAGCTATACTCTGATCGAGGATCAGGGAGAAAACAAGGTATATGAAAATCCTTATGCCATGGAAATAGGTTTCGCGGCAGACAACGACATACAATCCGATTACACAAACGCGGGCAACGCCCTTGACAACGAAAATTATTTTGCTCAAAAACTGCTGGGACAGTTTATATTTAAAAACGTGACACCGGCCCGCACCGCGGACGGTGGAAACGCGGTTGAATTCACCGCTTTGGAAAGCGGCATGTACTACGCGGACTTTGCCAGAAACTATGACGGCGTTCCGCGGCTCAGCGTGAACGGAGCAAACCGAGGCTACGGGTACGACACGGGTATCGGCAAAAAAGTGTTTTATCTCGGCAGCTTTAACGCCGGGGAACAGGTTAAAATCAGTTTTACCGACCCCGCGCTTTCGAAAAACGCGAGAGTCGCGAAAATCGAAACCGATGTGCTGGACAAGGCGTTGCGGAGCATACCCGATGAAAAACGGCTGAAGGTCACGGAGCACAGCGGCTCTTCTATTGAGGGCGACGTGAAACTCGACAGCGGCGAAATGCTCTTTACCTCGATCCCATATGAGGAGGGCTGGACCGCTTATGTTGACGGTAAAAAGACCGAGCCTGTATGCGTTCAGACCGTGTTTATGGGGATTCCCGCCGGAGAGGGCGAGCATCATATAAAGCTCAAATACCATGTGCTGGGATTCGGCGTCTCGCTGCTTATATCGCTGCTGACGCTTATCACTTTGGCGGCATTTGCGGCACTTAAAAGATATTCCGGCGAAAGCGGCGTCCTCGCGGGACTTGCGAAACTTAAAAGAACAAAAGGACGGGGTGAAGCACATAAATAATGAAAGAGTTTTTTGAGGCGCTTAAGAGGTTTGACATGAACGTTCTTTTCCGCACGGAGACAACAAACTGGTTTATACAGTTTTTCAGGTATATATTTGTCGGCGGGATAGCGTTTCTGGCCGACGCGGGCGCGCTGTGGCTGTGCGAGAAGTTTATGCACTATCTTATAGCCGCGGCGATCGCGTTCGTGTTCGGGCTGGTCGTCAACTATGTTCTGTCGGTTTGCTTTGTGTTCAGCGCCGATGAGCGGACAACAAGCAGAACAGCGGAGTTTATCATATACGCGGTTATCGGCGTTATCGGCCTGGGGCTCACCGAGCTTATCATGTGGCTGTTCACCGATGTGATAGGACTGTACTTCCTGCTTTCAAAGATCGTGGCGGCGGCAATCGTACTGGTATGGAACTTTGTGGCGAGAAAGAAGATCATATATACAAAGAAATAAAACGAAAGAAAAATCGGGCCGCATCGACATATCGTGGATACGGGACGTAAATATTGGGGGAAAATAATGAGTCAAAATAACAAACAAACAAGATTTGAGTCGGTCGTCGAGAAATTGACTGAGCGATTCGGTGCGGCGAAAATTCGGGTCGGGGGGTATTCTCGCAAATGCGGAGCCTTTTGGGGCGCCGGAGTTTTAAGATATGCTCTTCTGTTCACGTTAATTTTACTGATAATTATTGTTTTTCGGGAAACGGGACACGTTGACGAAACTTTGATAAAATACATAACAGCAGTTATGCTGTTTATTGTTGCGGGGATATATGCGCTGCGTTCGGAAAAGAAAATTGATTTGGCCGTCATTATAATACTTTGCGGAATAATAATACGCGTAGGGTATACTCTGTACACGCCGATAAATGTAAGAAGTCATGACCTGGGTGCATTGAGCCCGGACGGCAAAGGACACTATGCATATATTTACAATATTCTTACGACAGGAAAGCTTAAAAATGCCAACTACGGTCAGTTTTATCATCCGCCGTTGTTTTACGCGCTGTCAGCCCTGCTGGTAAAATTTCTTGAAATATTTTTCAAGCATGACGCGCAGTTTATGATAGAATATGCGAAGGTTATATCCTGTTTCGCGGGATCCGTTACATTAATTGTTTTTAATAAAATTTTTAAGGAAGCGGGAATAAAGAAGTTATCACTGCCGACGGCGATCACGGCATTTTTCCCGAATCTTATATTAATGAGCGGAAGAGTGAACAATGACGCGCTGTCGGTAATGTTTATATCGCTGTGCGTGCTCTATACCTTCAGGTGGCATAAAAACAAAACTTTTAGAAATATTATTATTCTCGCGCTGTGCTTCGGCTTGGGAATGATGTCAAAACTGTCTTGTGCCACAATGGCGTTTTTTACCGGAGCGGTTATGCTGATCGACTTGTATAAGGCTGTTAAGAAAAAAGAATGCGCGGCTATAATAAAGCAGCTTTTGCTGTTCGGGATAATATGCGTGCCGCTCGGTATGTGGTACCCGATAAGAAATCTTATTATGTTCGGGCAAGGATTCGGATACGTTCCCGCTGAAGTGTTCGTGACGCCTGATGACAAGACCGGTGACATTATGATCAGGAAGTTTTTGTCGTTTGATTTTTGGAATTCGGTAATACGGCAATACAGCGCGCGTCACAACTCAAAAGTTGAAATAAGCATACTTCAGGCAATATTGCGAACCTCAATGTTTGGCGAGTTTTCCTTTAAGGGCAAAGACGCGGCGGCAAAGCTTCTTCAAACGGTAAACATTTTTATCGTGTTCTCATCTGTTGTCGCGATGGTGTATGTTCTTGTTAAGGGGAAGGCGATAAAGCTTTTATCAAGATACGGCTTAGCCGTCGTGTGGGCAGTAACATTTATACCGTATTTGCTGTTGAATTACAAGGTTCCGTTTACGTATACCATGGATTTCAGATATCTGTCGATGACGATACTTACCGGAGCGGCATATATAGGCATTTTTTCCGAGTTGAAGCCGAAAGCGGGGAAATATATGAATTATGCCGTCGCGCTGTTTTGCGGTCTTGTGTTCGCGATGTATTTGACTTGATATAACGCGGGTAATAATATCATCGCGGTCGGCGATCATGCTTTATAATAAAACTTGTATACAAAGAATCAGAATAAAGAGAGGTAATTTTACATGAAAAAAGCAGTTATAATCGGCGCGGGACCCGCGGGGTTGACCGCCGCCCACGAGCTTTTGACCAGATCAAAGGAATACAGCGTGACAATTCTTGAGGAAAGCGACAGAATAGGCGGTATTTCCCAAACCGTGAGATATAAGGGCAATCGAATGGATATAGGCGGACATCGCTTTTTCTCGAAGGACGACCGCGTCACCGAGTGGTGGTACAGCATACTGCCGCCGCAGGGCGCGCCGTCAAAAGACGATATTTTACTAGGCCGCAGGCGCGAATACCAAGAGGGCGGAGCCGATCCCGAAAAGACTGACAGCGTTATGCTCAAGCGCAATCGTGTGTCCAGAATATACTATGACGGCAAGTTCTTTGACTATCCCGTTACCATGAAGTGGGAGACCATAAAGAACATGGGATTTTTCACCACGATGAAGGCGGGCTTTTCGTATTTGGGCGCCACGGCGAAAAAGCTGCCCGAAAATTCGCTCGAAAACTTTTATATCAACCGTTTCGGCAAGGTGCTTTACTCGATGTTCTTCGAGGGCTATACCGAGAAATTGTGGGGCAGACACCCGAAGTATATCTCCGCCGACTGGGGCTCTCAGCGCGTGAAGGGGCTTTCGATCAAGGCGGTGCTTAAAGACATGCTCGGCAAGGTATTCGGCGGCGGTAACAAAAAGGTCGAGACCTCGTTGATCGAGGAATATATCTATCCCAAGCTCGGCCCCGGCCAGCTGTGGGAGACGGTGTGCGACAGAGCGGCCGAGATGGGCGCTGAGGTCAAGATGAACTGCCCGGTCGTTAAGATAAGCGAAAAGGACGGAAAGATAATCGGAGTTGAGTATATCGAAAACGGCGAGCGAAAGACGATGGAGTGCGACGCGCTGATCTCGTCTATGCCGGTCAAAGACCTGCTGAACGCTTTCACAAAACCCGAGCCCGAAATGAAAAAGATCGCCGACGGCCTTCCGTACCGCGATTTTATCACGGTGGGACTTTTGGTCGACAAATTAAAGCTTGAGAACAAGACGAATATAAAGACCGTGGGAAACATCGTGCCAGACTGCTGGATATATGTGCAGGACACTTCGGTAAAGCTGGGCAGGATACAGATATTCAACAACTGGTCGCCCTATATGGTCGAGGATTTTGAAAACAAGGTCTGGATAGGGCTTGAGTATTTCTGCGACGAGGGCGACGAATACTGGAACATGAGCGACGAGGATTTTATCGAGTTCGCGAAGGGCGAGCTTGAGAAGATCGGAGTTATAGACAAAAAAGACGTTCTGGATGCTCACAGAGAGAGGGTCAAAAAAGCGTATCCGGCGTATTTTGACACCTACGATCAAATGGACGAGCTTATAGAGTATTTAAACGGCTTTGAAAATCTCTACTGCGTGGGCAGAAACGGCCAGCACCGCTATAACAACATGGACCACTCGATGGTGACGTCGTTTGAGGCGGTGGACGCGATACTGGAGCACAAGACAGACAAATCGCCCATATGGAACGTGAACACCGAGGAGGAGTACCATGAGTCGAAATAGTCGGCCCGAAGTATAAAAATAACTTGATAAAAACTATAAGGATGTGGTTTAATGAATAATAATATAACAACAAAAGCGACGGCGATTCTTAAATATGCTTTTATAGCGCTTATAGCGGTTATTTTCATGACCCCGGCGGCTTGGTCGGACGGAGCTTATGTCTTTGCGGCCGCACTTCTTGCGGCGGCGTCGTTGTTTATATTTACCGGAATGTTTCAAAAAGTGAAATTTGAGAAAGGTCGCGCCATAATATCGGCTGCGCTTACGGTATTGTTTTTGCTGCAGCTTTCATGCACTCAGATTTTTGTTAACCTGAAGTTTGAAAACGCCGCTGTGGGAATTTTGTTTCGCATAGCGTTTATGGTTCTGCTGGTACCGGCGGTGTATATTATGGTAAGCACGATACTTGATCTTTTTATGAAAGACGATGATCGTGCCGAGCGGAATGATGAGCCCGCGAAAATTCCTTTTATAAAGCTGTATTATACGGCGCTGCCTATCGCTGCCGTTGTTGCCGCCTATGTTGCGGCAAGCTATCCGTCATACACGTATCCGGATATATACGGAGTGTGGCAGTGGGTGACAGGAAATACTTGGGACGAATGGCATACTATCGGATTGTTGCTTTTTGTGAAGATATTTTCACTTGGCGGAAGATACCAGTTTTTGACGCTTGTTTTTCAGGGAGTGTTTTTGATAAATATATCTATAACTACGCAATATATTTGTTGTATAAAATTTCTCACTCAAAAAAGATATGTACGATATACGGCGTTTTAGCGGCGCTGAAGCCCGATGCGGTATGAGGCGGGATAAATAAGTTGGTTGAAAAATTAACTATGAAGGGGAGCAAAATTAAATGAAAGAAATAACAAAAATATTAAAAAGGTCCAATAATTCCATAAAGGTGTTTGGAGCGCTGATTATTGGTTTAATAATGATTATTCTTACCTTGTTTTCGGGAATTGATCCCGCCAACGAGCTAAGCTTTGAATTAAGTACTGATGTGACTAAGGATAATTACAACTATTTTTTGCCGAGGCTGTCCCTGCCCGAAGGTGATTACAAATTTGATTTTGATGAGAATAATAAAAAAGAAAAAATCATTATTGAATCCGGCGACGGCGAAGTTGTTTTTGAGGGACAAATCTCGGATCTGGACGCCGAGGAGATAAGCCTGAGAAAGGACTATACGGAACTGGCGGTGAAAGCGGAAAACGGCGTTGATTTGAAAAAGCTTACCGTAACTGGACACGGGTCGATTTTTAACGACCGGTATTTTATGGCTTTTGTTTTCCTGCTGGGACTGCTGTGGCTGTTATACGTTAAATACGGAAAACACAATGATAATGCGGATGCTTACATGCCGGTTTTTTTGATGTGCGTAGCCTTGTTGTCGTCATATATGTTTTTTACGAATTACTTGTCATTCGGCCACGATATATTGTTTCACCTTGAGCGGATCGAGGGAATAAAGGAGGGCCTTCAATCCGGACAGTTTCCTGTCAGGATACAGCCCCGGCAGATAAACGGATACGGCTATTCCGTCAGCTTGTATTATCCGGATCTGTTTTTGTATTTTCCTGCGTTGTTGAGATTGTGTGGCGTGTCATTGGTCACAGCATATCAATCCTTATGGATCGCGGCTTCCGCTGCAACAGCGTTGATCACATATTACAGCGTTAAGGGGATCACAAAGTCAAGATATGCGGCAGCCGTGGCGGCGGTGCTGTATACAACCTGCACATGGAGAGTGTTTACGGTATGTATTCGTGGAGCGATGGGCGAAGGTCTCGCTATGGTTTTCCTGCCTCTTCTTATATACGGTATTTACGAAATTCTTTGGGGCGACAAAAAATGGTATATACTTACAATAGCCGCAACCTGTATCTTGCAGACACATATTATAAGCACGGTGATCTGCGTTATATTTACAATAATAGTAATGGCGTTGTCCTCCCGCCGTCTTGCGCGGGATAAGAGATGGCTCGCTCTTCTTAAGGCGGCCGGAATGACGCTTCTGATTAACGCGTGGTTCATAGTGGCTTTTATAACCACATATATCGGATTTGACATCAACGGCACTTTTGATCTGGCAAAGGAAACGGAATTTCCGACAGAATCCGCTCTGCCGGCACAGATTTTTAACGTTTTCGGCACTTCAATGTCGCTAGGAAAACCGTATTTGAAGGGTGTCAGCGGCTCGCTTGCGCTTTCTCCGGGCATTGGGGTTCTGGCCGCGCTTGCGGTGTGTGTTTTGTATTTTGTATATCCTGGCGAAAGGGAAAAGAATAACGGATTTATGACGATGTTGTTTGGTTCCGGAGTTGTTTTATTGATTATGTCCACGACAATGTTTCCGTGGCAATGGTTTGCCGGAAAAATCGGCGCTGTGAACGCCCTTGATAACGTGCTTCAGTTCCCGTGGAGATTTATAGCGTTGGTATCGGCGATAATATGCATTGTCGGCGCGTGGATAATCAGTATGCGCCGAAACGAAAGATCAAAGAGTTTTATTTTGATAATTTCAATTCTATGCGCCGCGGCTTTGCTTTATTCCGGAGCGTCCGCGTTGACAAAAGACGTGGATCTGAAAAAAGGAGCCAATTATTACTGTGAAAAAAATGTTTTTGCATCATATGATTATCTGCCCGCCGCTGTAAATACAGGCGCGTCATATGAGACAAATGATTATAAAACGTCGGACAGCTCTCTGAACGTTAAAGATTATAAAAAGGACGGAACGAATATTAATGTTAATTTATCAAGAGCTCCCGGCAGGGATAACTGCTGGGTTGAGGTCCCGTTAATTTATTATTGGGGATACAAAGCAAAAGATAATGCCGGACAAAATCTTAACGTGGTTCAGGGCGACAATGGGCTCTTAAGAGTAATGCTTAATTCCGACAGCTCCGGCGTAAAGATAAAATATTCCGGAACGTGGTTCTATCGTTTGGGTGATATAATAACGATGCTGACGCTTATTGCGCTATTGCTGCGGGCATGCAAAAAAATATTGCCGAAAATTAAGCCTGGTTCCACGCAGGCGAAAAAGGATAATCAGCTTTAAAGGATGTGTTAAAATGGACAGTATGATAGTCAAAATATCGGCGGCGCTGAAATACGCTTTTGTGGCATTGATCATTGTTATTTTCATAACCCCGGCTGATTGGTCGGACGGGGCGTATGTTTTTGCGGCCGTTCCTCTTGCCTTGGCGTCATTATTTATATTTACCGGTATGTTCAAGGGTATGAAATATGACAAAAAATCCGAAATTATATCAGCGGCGCTTACGGTATTGTTTTTGCTGCAGCTTTCGTGCACTCAGATTTTTGTAAATCTAAAGTTTGAAAATGCGATCGCGGGGATTCTGTTCCGCATAGTGTTTATGCTTATGTTAATACCCGCGGTATATATTATGATAATCACGATCCTTGAATATTTTATGGTCGAAAAGAATAATTCTGTTGTTCTGAATGAAAAACCCGGCAGAATTCCTTTTATCAGGCTGTATTATATAACTTTGCCGATCGCCGCCGTTGTTATCGCTTATGTGGCGGCAAGCTATCCGTCATATACATATCCGGATATATACGGAGTTTGGCAGTGGGTTGTAAATCATGAGTGGTATGAATGGCACACTATAGGATTTATGCTTTTTGTGAAAATATTTTCACTTGGCGGAAGGTGGCAGTTTTTGACGCTGGTATTCCAGGGGATATTTTTAATATACATTTATGATTACGCGATATACTTGCTTTATAACGCGCTTCATTCAAAAAAGATATGCAAGGTTTACGGTATTGCGTCAGCTGTTATTTTTACGCCGTTGCTTTATTGCGGATATATGATTAAGGATACGGTCTATTGCATGTCACAGTTTCTTTTTGTCCTGGGTTTGTTTGATTGCCTGATGAGCGAAAAGATAACCGCGCGCCATATTTTTGTTTTTATAATATCCGGTATTGGTACCGCCATATTCCGGCATGCAGGTTGGGCCGGAACGGGGTTTGCTCTTGTCGCGCTATGCGTTTACAGATTTGTGAAAAAACAGGATTTTGTAAAATTGTTATGCGCTTTGCTGGCGATTGTGCTCGTCGGTATGGTATTCATAAACAGCGTGTTCCCGCGCGGCATTTTGCGCTTAGATGAGGATTTGTCATATGTGAAATATACTGTGCCGCTTTATCTTGTCGGAGCCGTGTCGAACAAAGTCGAGGATATACCAGCTGAGGATGTTGCCGTTATGGAGGAGATTATGCCGAGGGAGCAATGGAACAAGACCTCGCGGGAAAACAAGTATTGGGCGGATAAAATTTCAAGGACCTACGGAGATATAGGTTATAATGTGGAAAAATTGAACGATCCGGAAACGGCCGCCAAGATATTGAAACTGAATTTCAAGTGGCTGTTTAGATATCCGAAAGAATATATAAGCTCGGCCTTTGATATCACGTCGATCCTTTGGGAGATCGGCAGACCTTCCGACGGCACGGAGTGGGCCCCGCTTGAGGGCGGAGAAATTGCCTTTGAAATGGGAGACGGCGGGCTTAAGCGCACTGTCAGCACATCTGTGACCAGGACGCTTTCGGATATGACGTTCAGGAACCAATTAGTCAATCCGGTGTACTGGCGCGGAGGACTTTGGCTGTTCGCGCTTATCTTCTCTGCGGTCGTTCTGCTGCTCAAGCGGCGATATAAATACCTCATTGTTTTGTCGGTTCCTTTGATAACGACCGCGCTTTTGTTTTTGAGCATACCGGCTCAGGACCCGAGATATATAATATATCTTATAGAAGAGGTAATGTTTATTCTTGTTTTTGCTTTAAAAACTAAGAACACATAGAGAATCAAACGCAAATATCCATAAAAGGGTCGTTGTTTAAATCTGTAATATTATAGAATAAGGAGTAAAATATAATGAACAGAAAAGACAGAATGTCAAATTTTGAATTGCTTAGAATAATATCAATGTTAATAATTGTTATTTATCATTTTGCATTACATGGAAATATTATTAATTCAGCCCAAGGTATATCTAAGGCTGTGTCCAATGTTTTGTTTATTGGAGGAACATTGGGGGTTAATTTGTTTGTGCTTATAGGCGGCTATTTTATGGTTGATACCGATTTTAGAATAAAAAGATTATTAAAGTTATGGTTTGCGACATTTTTTTATTGCGCATTAATCAGTATAATCGGATATTTTGCGAAATTTACGACGTTTGGCTATAAAACATGGCTTCAAACTTTTTTGCCGATTTCTTATAATGCAATGTGGTTTGTTACGGTGTATATTGCGCTTGGATTTTTATCGCCATTTCTCAATATGCTGATCAATGCTATGTCAAAAAAGAATTATATAGCGTTGCTGATAGTTTTGGGAGCAGCTTTTGTGGTATTACCATTGTGGACATTTCCGATGCCTCAGCGCACATTTTTTAACCTGCTTTCATGGTTTGTCTGCCTTTATTTTCTTGCCGGATATATAAGGCGTTACTCGATCAAGTTTTTTGATAAAAAAATTGTGTCACTAACGGTTTTTATTTTATCAATATTGGCGGTATGGGGAAGTTTGCAATGGCTGCAGAGAATGTCTCCCAATCATGAGATGCTTCGTCAAGCCGGAGGAACATATATTTTCCTTAACCATGAAACATTAGGCGTGGTAATGGCGACATTTTCGCTGTTTATGTTTTTTAAAAATATAAATATAGGGTCAAACAAAATTATAAATGCAATATCCAGAACATCATTTGCGGTTTATTTAATACATGACAATAATCTAATTCGTTCAAAACTATGGGGAACATGGATCAAGACAGGTGCAATCAAATCTCCGATAGAGATTATTATTATAGGAATACTGTGTGCTATTATTGTGTATGCTGTGTGTAGTTTAATTGAATGGATAAGAATATTGTGCGTAGAAAGACCGTTGTTTTCGTTAGTTGATAGAGTGTTTGGGAAGTATTTTGCCAAGTTTGATAGTTGTTTTAATGCGGATGTTATCAAATCTACGCCGGAAATTTCATCCTTCAATAAATTAGAAGATTAAAATTTAAAGGAATTTAGAACGAATTAAGCATATAAAACCCCTCGATTTGTTTCGAGGGATTTTATATGCTTAAATTAATTATTTATACGGTCTGCACTTCTCGCCGATTGCTTGCGTAAACTCCGGCATATTGAGCTTATTATTGTATATATAATAAGTGGAGCGGTCGTTTTTGAACGGCGATCCTTTGTATTTATGGCTTATTTGTTCTCGCGGTCGGGCTCATTGCCCGCGTCGGTCGATTCTTTTGAGGGGATATTGTTTTTGAGTTTAACGATCGTCTCAATGCCGGCGCAGGCGCAAATAAAGATCATTGGCGCGAAATTTGAAAAATACCGTCTGTTGCTTTCCCAGAATAGAAGGAAAAGCCAAATTCCGAATATCGTCAGATACGGCACAAACAAATCATCGCTTAGCGGCCGCTTTTTATTGAAAATAAAGACATATGTCAAAGCCAGCATAAAAATCATTATCGCCATGTGTACCGCGGTTGCGATGTGGCTGTACACGCTGTAATGCTTGGCGGTATAGACGACCCAATCTTGGAATACCGTGTCTCTTTCCGGCGGATAACTTAGCGTATCCGCTATGCCGTAAGTTCCGTCACCGAAATCACGGGCCGATTTTAAAGCGATCAGTTCGCAGATCCCGGAAAATCCTCTGTCGTTTAAACGCGTTGCTATTTCTTGTCGAAGATATTCGTCTCTGATTTTGTAGTCAAGTGAGCGTGTAAGCTCATAGTCGGCGGGGTTGTAAGCCCCGTTCCCTTTAAGTCCCATCATGACCCAATGCAGAACGGGCGTGTTGTTTTTCTCGGCGAGATCCTTGTCTAAATGCACGGAGTACATATAGGAGTTGAGCAAGGCTGTTATCAACACGGTTATTCCTATCATGCAGACCGCCGCTTTAATTATGTCAAATAATTTTTCGTGCAGACACATATATATGATAACGGCAATAACAATAATGATCACGGTAAATTTAATCATACATCCGATTCCCGCCGCTAGTCCCATAAGCAGATAAACAGCGAATTTTTTGGCGCCAGATTTTTCTTTGGACATCAAGTACAGAAAGAATAACAGCACGGGGAATAACATGGAGAGCGTGTCGGTGTAAATTGAGCCGCCTATAAAATAAACCTGTGGACTCAGCGCAAAAAGCGCCAAGGCGAATATTCCGTTTCTGGCTCCGCAAAATTTTTTGCATATCAGGGATACCAGAACCATTATGCTGACGATCATAATGCTCATTACGAAGACGCCGGTTGAAAAATAGTTTTTTATTCCAAAAAAGGAACCTAATTTAAAAAAAATATAAAGAAATGTCATGCCTCCCAAATTGTTGGGGAAATAACTGTAGTAGTCATAATAGCTTTTGAAGGTTCCGGTTTCGACCCATTCGATAGCCGCTTTGTGCAGAGATCCGATGTCAAATGTTAAATCGCATTTCATAAGATTTCCTATAATCAACTCTATGATAAACATGATCGCCGCGAATACAATCAAAATAATTTTATAGTTTTTATCAAGAGCCTTGCTGTATTTCCGCAAAATCATATAAACAAGATATAACACAACAACGCATAAAACGGTCAAAGGTATTAAATACTTGGTTTTGTGGTACGGATTTTTAAAAAGCGAATCTAAAACCACAAAAGTAAAGCAAATCGCAAATAGCAAATAAAATATTCGTGTTAATGAATTTGAAATTTTATTTTTTGTCATAATTCACGTTCCTTTCTAATTTTACGCGTTTTTAAGCGCGGTTTTTATTTTCTCGGGGGCGGTCTTTATGCCGCTCGCTATTCGCTTGAAATATCCGACGAATCCGTATTTCGCGATCGGCATCTCTATTAAATAGGTCGACGCGGTGGCTATTGCCAGAGAGGTTATTATAGTTAAAAAGACATAGCCGTCCATTGCCGCGCGGTCGTTCATCACCGGATCGGATGTGGTGTAGGGCACGCCGATCTGCTTAAAAAATATATTCATGTTCTGGTGCCACAGGAAAAAGCTGTATGATATGGTTGATATATATACAAAAAATCTGTTGCCCCAGACGCGCCTGCTCCACAAGTCGATCGAATAGGCGGTGGCGAATATGAACACCGCGAAAATCGCGCTTAAAATGATCCGGAAAAACCAACGGAAATATACCGACGCGTCCAATCCGTTTACCGTGTTGAGATTCATCCACTTTGTGAAATAGTAAACCCCGACAAGGCACACGACCGAGAGCGCGGTCATGAACCATTTTAGGCGGCTCATATCAAGTTTATGCCTGCATTTGACAACCAGATAAGCGCACATCATGCCCAATCCGAATATATCGGTATAAGCCAAGGGAATCGCCTGATAAGTATTGGATGTGTCCATCAGGAAGAACGCGCTGAACAGCCGCGTTCCCTGTCCTATTATAAACATAACGATCAGCGAGATCACGGGATGTTTTTTAAACGGCTTTACGATCAGCGGAAAGAAAACATAAAACGCGACCTCGATACCGAGAGTCCACGCGGTGCCGATTACCGTCATGGTGGTGCTCTTGTTATATATGTGCAGACACAGCGCGTGCAGACCATACTGCTTGAGCATCTCTGTTGCCGAGCTCATGTCAAAGGGATGGTACGAAAGCGCGGGGAAAATCAGCAACAGTATAAGCATGAGCCAGTAGCCGGGAATAATGCGGCGTATGCGCTTTATATAAAACTCCTTCCAGCCTATTTGTTTCGATTCGCCGAACATGGCGCGCGCTATCGGATAAAACAGACAGAATCCGCTGAGCACAAAGAACGCGTCAAGAGCTATATATCCGTAACGCTGAAACAATGTGAGGTTTAAAAGATATTTGCCGTTTTTCAAGGGGATCTGAAAAAATATCCAGGACTGCTGCCAGCTGTGGAAAATGAATATCAGAATGATCGACACGGCTCTCAAACCGTCCAGCGCGTATATATAGCCGGGTATCGAGCCCGCTCTGCCGGATTTTTTATTTGACATTGTCAGCGCCTCCCTTCGGTGTGCTGTCGATTTCTTTGCCGCTCTGATCCTCCGCGGTTTCGGGCTTGTTTGGTTCCGCCGCGGGCTTTGCGTATTTATAAAACAGCACGGATGCGACAATGATGGCCGCTATAAGCAAAAGACAGATCTTAAGTCCGTTGGGCATAGCGTGGTAGTTGGTCTTGAAAAACTCCCACCGTCCCGCGGGGTCGCGCGGGAGAGGATTGCCGTCGGCATACGCTGTCACGGCGCCGAGAGCAAGCGCCGCCGTAAGAAATGCGGCGGAAAGAACACGTTTTTTCATAGTATATTAACCTCCGTGTATTTTACATATAATAACATAGTTTATCACAAATGAAATAGTTTGTCTATAGTTTATTTTTATTTTTTGAAAAAATCGCCCCGAGGGGCGATCGGTTATTCGTATTTTTTGCGGCGGAGGTCGCCTTCGGGCATGGAGATTATCATATACTCGCCCAGTATTCTTGAGGTCATGCGCGGACTGTAGCGCTCGTCCATCGCGGAGAAGTCAATATTGGTGGAGATCACCGTGGCGAGCCTGTTGTTGAGGCGCGCGTTGAACAAATCAAACAGCGCCGCGGCCGTGAACTGGGTCAGAAACTCGGTGCCCAGATCGTCGATTATCAGCAGGTCGGCGGTCTCGGCGTATTTTTTCACGCTCTGCGCCTGCTCGGTTTTCTCGTCGCCGCCGTTTCCGAAACGCACGCTCTCCAAAAGCTCGCACAGCTTATACGCCGTCTCGTAGTAAACGGTTTTTCCGAGAGCGAGCGCGCGGTTGCCTATGCAGCTTGAAAGGTAGGTCTTGCCCGTGCCTACGCCGCCCATTAACAGTATGTTCCTGCCCTCGTCGACGCTGTCGGCGAATTTTTCGGCTTTATTGTAAGCGGACCTCGCGATGTCGAGGGGCGCTCTGCCCTTCGCGTCGGGCTTGGGCGAGAACAGCGAGAAGTCAAAATTCTCAAAGGTCTGCTCCTTCATGACCTCGGTCATGTTGGAGTTTTGTATAATGTATTTCGCGGTCAGTTCCTTGAGGCAGCGGCATTTTCTACCGTTGTCGTCAAAGCCGGTGTCGCGGCAGATGCCGCAGTTGTATTTATCGTCCAGATAATCCTCGGGCAGTCCCAGGTTTTTCAGGACGGCCGCCTTGGCGCGCTGCTTGTTTTGGATAAAGTTTTTAATCTTGTCAAAATCCCGCTCGCCGCCCAATATAGAGCGCAGCAGCTCGTTGCCCGCGCGGCGCAGGTCGTTTTCTATCGCGGCGTACTCGTCCGAGCGCGCTCGGAGCTCGGCGCGCCTGCGCTCCAGTTCCGCCTCGCGGCTGTCTCTTATGTTTTTAAGCTCGCCCAATGCGAGCGCCTGAGCCGATTGCATAAAATCACTCCGTTCGTTTTATTTTAATTGTCAAGCATTAAGTCCAGAAGCTTTTCCTCGAGGGATGAATAGTCGGTCTTGCCGCTGTCCGAAAAATTGTTGAAGCCCTTGGCGCTTTTGTTTTTCGGGGGCGTCTTTCCGCGTATAATATCCTCGCGCTCCACTCCCGCGGCGTCCTTGATGCCGCTGTCGTGCCAGCTCTTTAATATCTTGTTCATGTACGCCCAGGACAGCTTGCCCGTGTTCTCCACCGTGCGGTCATACGCCAGCTCCACCAGCTCGGGTGGGGCGTCCATGTCCTCGGTCCAGAGCTTTATGTATTTCTTTTCGGTCTGGCTCAGCGCGCGGTCGTAGATGCCCAGGATCGAGCGAATCTTATATTCCCTGCCGTGGATCTCCTCAAGGCGGGATATGTATTCCTCGGCCTTGTCAAAGGTGTCGATGCCCTTGTCGGCCCAGTCGATCGCCACGGTCTCAAGGTAGCGCTTTCCGGTCTTGCCCATTTTGGCCGCGTAGCTCAAAAGCATGACTATGACCTCGCAGGGCAGACCCAGCCAGTCGTAGAACGAGTACAAAAGCTCGGTCTCGTTGCCCGAGAGGGTGTGGCCCAGAATGCTCTCCGCCTGATAAAACATGCCCGACAGCACTTGGTTCCTCTCCGCCGCCGCATCGATCTCGCCGCTTTTGTAGGACGGGCGCATTTTGGCGCCGCCCCTCGCGCGGCTGCTCCTCGGCTTCGGCGCTTCCTCATCCTCCGCCGCAAACGACAGCTCGCCGTTTTCGTCTCGGATAACCGCGCCTTGGCTCACCCAGAAGCCCAGAATAAAATTCACGCGGTCGATCGGTATCGAAAGCTCCGACGAAAGCCGCTCGGGCTCGGGCACAGCGCCCTCGGTACCGCTCAAGTACCGGGCGTATAAATATACCTGAATATACTGCGGATTCGAAAAACGCACATATTTTTCGATAAAATCCGAATTTAAGCTTATATCACTCATAATATTATCCTCGTGTTCGCAAATTAAACAGAATTATTTTCCCACGCAGAAGCGTGAAAACACGTTGTCTATGATCTCTTCCTGCACGGTCTGCCCGGTTACCTCGCCCAGAGCGGACAGGGCGTCCTCAAGGTCGATGCGCAGCAGGTCGAACGGCATGCCCGACTCGGCTCCCTCCAGCGCCAGCTTCAGAGCCCGGCGCGCTTTTATGAGAGAATCGCGCTGACGCGTGTTCGAAACATAAACATCGCCGCTGCCGATGCTGCCCAGAGCGAATTTTTCGGCGATGCGCTCCTCCAGAGCCTCGATGCCCTCGGCCTCGTCGTTTTCGGGTGCCGCGGTCTCGATCACGTCAATTATGTCAACCCCTGCCGCCTCCGCCAAGGCTTGGGCGGTCAGCCGCGTCTCGGTCTCAAGGTCGGTCTTATTGAGAGCGCAGACCGTTGTCTTGCCCTTTACCGCCTTTAGGATACGCATGTCCTCGGGGTCAAGCTCCGCGCTTGAGTCGGCCACAAATATGCATAGGTCCGCTCGTTCTATGCTTTCAAGCGCGCGGCTGATGCCGATCTGCTCGATCTTGTCGTCGGTTTCGCCACGGATGCCCGCCGTGTCCAAAAGGCGCATGGCCGCGCCCTTTATGTTCACAAGCTCCTCTATGGTGTCTCGGGTGGTGCCCGGTATATCGGTGACGATTGCGCGGTCGCTGCGGGTCAGGGCGTTCATCAGCGACGACTTGCCCACGTTGGGCCTGCCGACGATGACCGCCGCAATCCCGTCGCGCAGTATGCGCCCGGTCTCAAAGCCGTCGATCAGCGCGCTCACTTTTTTGAGCGCCGCCGTGATCTGTTCCGCGGTCTCCTCGGGCGGCAGGGGGTCGACTTCCTCGGGATAGTCCGCCGCCGCCGCGATCTCCGCGGTGATGTTTAAGATTATTTCCCGGACCGCGTCGATCTTGCCGCTAAGCGCGCCGCCCAGCGATTTCGCGGCGTTGGAAAGACCCATGCCGCTTTTGGAGTCGATTATGTCCATGACCGCCTCGGCGCCGATCATGTCGGTTTTGCCGTTTATAAAGGCGCGGCGGGTGAACTCTCCCGCCTCCGCGGGTCTGGCGCCCGCGCTCAGTATCTCTTTTAATATCGTGTCTGCCGCCAGGTATCCGCCGTGGCAGTTGATTTCGACCACGGTCTCTCCGGTGTAGGAGCGGGGCGCGCGCATCACCGCCACCAGCGCCTCGTCTATTATGTCGTCGGGGTCGCTTATCTTGTGTATGTCCGCCAGGTAGAGCCTGCGGCTCTCGGCTTTTTCAAGGGGTATTCCCCGCCTGAGCCGAGCCGCGGCGCCGACGGCCGCGACGGAGTTTTCTCCGCTGACGCGTATAATAGCCACGCCGCCTGAACCTATGGGCGTGGCTATGGCCGCTATTGTGTCAAACATGTCGTTCATGGGCTAATCCCTCTTTATGTTGGCAAGCAGCTCTTTTATGCTGTCCTGAAGCTCGGGGTTTTCGGTAACCAGTTTTTTCATCTTTTTGACCGCGTTCATAACGGTCGAGTGGTCGCGGCGGAAGTCCTCTCCGATTTTCGAGTACGACTCGTCCAATATAACGCGCGATATGTACATCGCGATGTGGCGCGGATAGGCTATGTCGCTCGAGCGCTTTTTGGTTATCAGCGAGCCCTTGGGCAGACGGTAGTATTTTTCCACCTCGTCGATAATGACCGCGGTGGTGATGTTGCGCTGCGGCAGGGTCGAGAGTATCTCTTTGAGCGCCTTCTGCGCCAGCTCCATCGAAATGGTGTTGGTGTGCTCGATGCCCGCGTACGCCAGAATTCTCATCAGCGCGCCCTCAAGGTCGCGGACGTTTGAGGTTATGTTGTTGGCCACATATTCCACTATCTCCTCGTCGAACGTGAAATACTCGGCCTCGATCTTGCTCTTGAGTATCGCCAGGCGCGTCTCGTAGTCGGGCGGCTGGATGTCCGCCAGCAGTCCCATCTGGAACCGGGTCTTGAGCCTGTCCGCCAGATGCGGGGTCTCGGAGGGCAGACGGTCGGATGTGAGAACTATCTGCTTGCCCGCCTCGTACAGGGCGTTGAAGGTGTGGTAAAACTCCTCCTGCGCCAGCTCCTTGGTGGACAAGAACTGAACGTCGTCCAGCAGCAGCAGGTCGACCGTGCGGTGCCTGTTGCGGAACTCCTGATTGGTCTTTTCGCGTATGGCGTTCACCAGCTCGTAGGTGAATTTCTCGCTGGTGGTGTACAGCACCTTTTTGCCCGGGTTGTGGGTCAGGTAGTAGTTGCCTATCGCCTGCAAAAGATGCGTTTTTCCGAGGCCGCTGCCGCCGTATATGAACAGCGGATTGTATTTTCCGGCGGGATTCTCGGCCACCGCCAGCGACGCCGCCTGCGCCAGATTGTTGTTGTTGCCGACGATGAAATTCTCAAAGGTGTACTTGGTATTGAGCATTCCGTCATAGGTTATGGGGTCGCCCGATTGGTTGTTCCCGCCCGCCTCGTCGAAGCACACATCGAGGCTCAGGTCCTTGCCTGTGACGCTTCTGAGCGAGCTTTCGATAAGCGAACGGTATTTTGTCGTGATCATGCTCTTGCCGAGACTGCCTTTCTGGAGCCCGCCCGGAACTTTGAGCCTGATCTCGGTCCCGGTTATCCCGATGGGAACGATCGGCATTATCCATGTGTCAAACGCGACGCCCGACATCTCGTCGCGGAGCTGAGCCGTGACGGCTGACCATATGTCGTTTATGTTATCTTTGGTTCTCAACTTCATTTCTCCTCTTGCAAATTTGGGTATAAAAACGCGCAAATACGCGATTTTGGGCATTTAATCGGCGGCAATGAAGCCGCCTGTAACATTTATGTAAATATATTTTAACAGAAAGAAAATCAATTTTCAACACCCAAATCGGCGGAAAAATTTTTTGAAAATTTAAAATTTGTCCGTTTACACAAAATATAGTTGACGCCCTTTTTGAGGATAACAATATATGCGAAAAAATTTGAAATAAATTTTTTATAAAAAATTATTTGCATTTTTTGTGTAAAATATTACTTGACAACCGAAAAAACTCATGGTACAATTATAAAGATTTTTTGTGAGACGCCGCAGGAGACGGCGGCTCGGGAATAACCAGTAAATAATTAATCCTATATATTGCTAAGGAGGGATACCGATGCTCAGAACATACCAGCCTAAAAAGAGACACAGATCAAAGGTTCACGGCTTCAGAAAAAGAATGAGTACCAAGAACGGCCGTAAGGTTTTGGCGAGAAGAAGACTCAAGGGCAGAAAGAAGTTATCTGCCTAAGCAATCACGAGCAAGTGATCCGGACGCCGCAGTCGGCGTCTTTTTGTTTCGGCGGGTTTGAGTTTAGCGGAGAGGGCGGTTTATGAGCGGCATAATAAGCCTTAAAAAAAACACTGATTTTATGAGGATATACAAGCGGGGCAAGACGGCGGTCACCCCGACTCTTGTCGTGTACGCTCTCAAAAACAAAAGAGTGGACCGCCTTGGCATAACCGCCGGCAAAAAGGTGGGCTGCGCCGCAAAGCGCAATCGCGCCAAGCGCCGGATAAGGGCGCTCTACCGCGAGGAGGTCTTAAACGGGGACCTGCTCCCCGAGGGCTGCCGCGCCGATCTGGTCGTGGTGGCGAGAAGCTCCGCGCCCGACGCGGATTTTGAAAGACTGCGCCGGGATTTCAGGTCTGCGGTCAAAAGAGCGGTGAAACAGATTAATTTCAACAATCAGACCCATGCCTGAATATGTATAAATTATATATTTTTATGGTAAAAAACGGTTGCAAATTTTTCCGTTTCATGTTATATTATTAAAGTATGTTGTTATGTTCGCTTTATTTTGGCGGACATGGCCGAAACGCGATAATTTGCTTTGCTTAAATATTATGAAAAAAGTGTTGATCAAGATAATCAAATTTTATCAGCGGTACATCTCGCGCCTGAAGGGCAGGCCGTCGTGCAGGTTCTACCCCACCTGCTCCCAGTACGCCGTTATGGCTATCGAAAAGTACGGAGCGCTAAAAGGGAGCCTCAAAGCGATCTGGCGTATCCTTCGGTGCAACCCCCTGTCAAAGGGCGGCATAGATTATCCGTAACCGCGCCGCGCGGAGCCGCAAGGGCGGCGGTTAAACACATACGAAATTAAACGGTAAGGAGTGCTGTAATTGTCCTATATTATGCTGGCCCTCGGCTGGGTCCTCAAACTTATGTACACTGTCACCGGCAACTACGGCGTGGCGATAATTCTGTTCACGCTGATCATCAAGGCTGTTCTGACTCCGCTGACTGTCAAGCAGCAGAAGTCGATGCTCAAGACCCAGAAGCTTCAGCCGCTTTTGATGGAGATCCAGAAAAAGTACGCGAACGATAAAGATAAGCTGAATCAGGAGACGATGAAGCTCTATCAGAAATATCAGATAAATCCCATGAGCGGATGTCTGCCTATGTTCATTCAGCTCCCGATCCTGTTCGCGCTGTATTATGTTGTGCGCCAGCCCATAATCTACATCATGGGCGTGGCGAGCTCGGACGTTTGGAGGATCGTCAGCGCGGTTGACGAGTGGGGCATCTCGAATCCCGACGGGCTCAATCAGTTTTTGGCCGCGCTCAACATCGAGTCGCTGAGCATATTCCCCGACAACGCTTTTAAAAATTTCGGCATGTACGAGATACGTTTCGCCAGACTGCTGTTTGAGCATCCGGAGATAATGAACAGTCACTTTATCACCGAGACCGGCAAGAACTACATGCTGATAGACTTTAATCTTCTGGGCATAGACCTGTCGCAGACGCCTGATCTGGGCGGTCTTTTGGGCCTGATATTCGGCAGGCTCCCCGAGGGCGGCATCACATGGGGCACGATCGGACTGTGGCTCATTCCGCTGCTGGCCGGCGGAAGCTCGTATCTGACGAGTTATATCACCCAGAAAATGCAGCCGCCTCAGCCCGTGCAGAAGGATGAGAACGGCGTTGAAAAGCCCAACACAATGAAGACAATGATGATCATGATGCCGCTGTTCTCGATCTGGATAGCGTTCACGCTGCCGGCGGCGATCGGATTCTACTGGATACTGAGCGGACTTATCCAGCTGGCTCAGCAGATATTCATAAACAAGGTCGTTCATGTTGACGTGACCGACGAGGATATAAAGGAGGAAATGCAGAATGCCGCGAAAAATAGAAAAAAACGCAAAAAGTAAGGAAGAAGCCCTGCGTCTCGCCGCCGAGGAGTTCGGCGTTCCGGTCGAGGAACTGTCGTTCACGGTCGAGCGGGAGATAGGCAAGGGAATACTCGGCAAGCTCCTGGGCAGAGAGGTAATAATCTCCGCGTGGGTAACCAAAGAGGCCGAGGAGGAACAGAGAATACGCGAGACCCGCGAGCTGCGCCGCAAAAAGATGGAGCAGCAGAAAGCCGCCGAGGAAGCGGCAAAGGCAGCCAAGGCCGCGGAGGAGGCCGAGAGACGCGAAAGACGCTCCGCGAGAGCGGAAAAGCCGAAGAGACCGGCCCCCGAGAAAAAGGCCGAGCCAAAAGCCGAGGCTGCGCAAAAGGCGCCGGCTTCCGCGCCGAAGCCCGAGAAGGAACTGTCGCCCGCCGAGAAGAAGCGGCGCGAGGTCACCGAGAAATCGGTCAGCGACGCTCAGTATTTCGCGGAGACCCTTATCCACATGATGGGTCTTGAGGACGCGAAGATCGAGGCGAAAAACGGCGGAAAGTCGGTGGACGTGACCGTTTCGGGCGAGCGCATGGGTCTGCTTATCGGCAAGAGAGGCGACACTCTGGACGCGGTCCAGTATCTCACCAGTCTGTATGTCAACAAAGAGAAGAACTCGTATATCAAGGTCAATATCGACACCGAGGGCTACCGCGCAAAGCGCGAGGAAACGCTCGTGAGACTGGCGAAGAGCCTTGAGCGCAGAGTTCTGCGCGAGGGACACGATATTGAGCTCGAGCCCATGTCGCCCAATGAGAGAAGAATTATCCACGCCGCTCTCCAGAGCAGCGAGGACGTTAAGACCTACAGCGTCGGCGAGGAGCCGAACCGCAAGGTCGTTATCGCGCTTCAGGATTAGTATGGGTTACAGGTTTTTCGAGAATAAAGATTGCGAATATTACCCTTGTCACAAAGCGGAGCGGATAAACTGTCTGTTCTGCTTTTGTCCTTTATACGATATGAGTGACTGCGGCGGAAATTTCCGTGTGCTCAAAACCGAAAACGGAGACGTGAAGGACTGTTCCGCCTGTCTTATACCCCACAGCGAGGGCGGATATGACTATGTGACAAGCAGGCTCACGAAAGGAGAATGAACGTTATGGAGCATTTAAATTTGGATCAAATAAAGGCTCTTGACAAAAAATATTACATGAACACCTTCGGCGACCGTATCCCGGTCTGCTTTGTCAGCGGAAACGGGATCGACTTAACATCCACCGAGGGAGATATATACAAGGACTTTTTCGCCGGTATAGCGGTGTCGGCTCTGGGGCATAATCACGAGAGACTGACGCGCGAGCTGAGAGAGCAGGTCGGCTGCCTGCTCCACACCTCAAGCGTTTACTACGTTGAGAACCAGGCCCGCCTTGCCGAAATGCTGGTCGAGAACACCTGCGCCGACAGAGTATTCTTCTGCTCGACCGGAGCCGAGGCCAACGAGGGCGCGATAAAGCTGGCGAAAAAGTATCAGGTGGAAAAAGGCAGACCCGAGAGGATCGAGTTCATAACCCTCAAAAACTCGTTCCACGGCAGGACGCTGGCGACCGTGGCGGCCACGGGCCAGCCCAAGTACCAGGCGCCGTATCTGCCGCTTATCGAAAAATTCACGCATATAGACATAAACGATATTGAGGCGCTGAGAGGCGCGGTGAACAACAAAACCGCCGGAATTATCCTGGAGCTGATACAGGGCGAGAGCGGAGTGCACCCCGCGACGCGCGAGTTTGCCGAGGAGGCGCGGAGAATATGCTCCGAGAACGATATCGCGCTGATAATCGACGAGGTGCAGACCGGCATCGGCAGATGCGGAAAGCTGTTCGCCCACGAGCTCTACGGCATAGAGCCCGACATTTTCACAATGGCGAAAGGGCTGGGCGGCGGAGTGCCGATAGGCGCGTTCTGCGCGGGCGACAAATTCGCGGCGGCCTTTAAGCCCGGCGACCACGGCACCACCTTCGGCGGCAATCCGCTGTCCACAAGAGCCGGACTGGTCGTTCTGGACGAGCTGATAAACGGCGGAGTGCTCGAAAACGCCGCGAAGGCGGGCGAATATCTGGGCGGTTCTCTGAATAAGCTTATGTCGGAGTGTCCGCGGATAGCCGAGGTCCGCGGCGCGGGCCTAATGCGGGGCGTCGAGTTTAAGGAGCCCATCGCCAAAGAGGTCGGAAACAAATTGTTTGAGAAAAAAATACTGGTCGGCGTCGTGGGCGATCGGGTGCTGCGGATAGTTCCGCCGCTTATCGTCACGAATTCCGATATTGACATATTAATCGAAGCGATCAAGGAGGTTTTATAATATGAAACATTTTATAAGCATACATGACATTTCACACGAGGAGTTCAACCAGCTGCTGTCTCTGGCGGCAAAGCTCAAAAAAGAGCAGAAGTCGGGCGTGACGCACCATATCTTAAAGGGCAAGACGCTGGCGATGATCTTCACAAAATCGTCCACCAGGACGCGCGTGTCCTTTGAGACGGGCATATATCAGCTGGGCGGCCAGGCGCTGTTCCTTTCGGCCAATGATATCCAGCTGGGCCGCGGCGAAACGATCTACGACACCGCCAAGGTCATGAGCCGCTTTGTGGACGGCATTATGATCAGGACATTCGACCATCAGGATGTGCTGGATCTGGCGAAATACGGCTCGATCCCGATAATCAACGGCCTGACCGACCTGCTGCATCCCTGTCAGGCTCTGGCCGACCTTATGACGGTCAAGGAGCACAAGGGTCGTCTGCGCGGCCTCAAGCTCGCCTATATCGGCGACGGCAACAATGTCGCCCACTCGCTGCTTTACGCCTGCGCCAAGGCGGGCATGGACATCAGCGTCGGCTCGCCCAAGGGCTATGAGTGCGACCCCGAGATAGTCGCCAACGCCCGCGAGGACGCCAAGGTTTTGGGTTCAAAGATAGTTATGACTAACGACCCCGTTGAGGCGATAACCGATGCCGACGTGGTCTACACCGACACATGGGCCAGCATGGGCCAGGAGAGCGAGAAAGAAAAGAGGGTAAAGGCTTTTCAGGGTTACCAGATCGACCTTGAGCTGTTTAACAAGTCAAAGCCCGACAGCATATTCATGCACTGCCTGCCCGCCTACCGCGGCTTTGAGATGACGGCCGACGTTATAGACGGCGAGCGCAGCGTTGTGTTCGACGAGGCGGAAAACAGACTGCACGCTCAAAAAGCGGTTATGGCAATGCTGATGGTGGGGGATAATAAAAATGAGTAAGCAGCTTTACGCGTTCGAGGTCAAGCGGGCCAGCCGCGAGGACGTTCCGGCCATCAAAAAAATAACCAAGGACGCGTTTTTGAAATATTGCGAGATGGCGGGCCTCGACTACGACATAGAGGCGCTTAACGAGACGAGCGAGGACGTGCTGCGCGATATCGAGACCAAAGAAGTGTTCGTGGTGTTTATCGACGATCAGCCCGTGGGCGCCGTGCGCATTGAGCTTCTCGGCAACCACGAGGCGTATCTGAGCCGTTTCGCGGTCAAGTCGACCCAGCGCAACAACGGCATAGGCAAAATACTGATGAGCGTGGTCGACAAGGTAATGCGGGAGAACAACGTGAAGATCCTGCGCCTGCACACCGGCTCGCATGTCACGCCGCTGATACGCTTCTACTACGGCAGAGGCTTTTACATAAACTCGGTCGAGCACAGCCGCGGCTATCCCCGCGCCGAGCTTATCAAGGACTACAGCAAGCAGAACCACTTTTCGCTTGATTAGGACATGATCAAAAGGACGGTATAACGAAATGAAAACAAGAATAAAAGATTTGTTCGGCGGAGGTTTCGGCGGAAAGGAAATAACCGTCAGCGGCTGGGTGCGCACCGCGCGCATATCCAAGAATTTCGGCTTCGTGGAGCTGAACGACGGCTCCTGCTTTAAAAACCTCCAGGTTGTGATAGAGGCCGGCCGCCTCGAAAATTTCGCGGAAATTTCAAAGCTGAACGTGGGCTCGGCGGTGACCTTCGGCGGCGTGCTGGAGGAGACTCCGGGCGCCAAGCAGCCCTTTGAGCTCAAGGCCGACAGCGCCGGGATCGAGGGAGCCAGCGCGCCCGAGTACCCGCTTCAGAAAAAGCGGCACACCTTTGAGTTTTTGCGCACGATACCGCACCTGCGCCCCAGGACCAACGCCCTGTCGGCGGTGTTCAGGGTGCGCTCGATGCTGGCGCAGGCGATACACAAATATTTTTCCGAGAGGGGCTTCGTGTACGTCCACACACCGATAATCACTGGAAGCGACTGCGAGGGCGCGGGCGAGATGTTCCGCGTGACGACGCTCGATCCGGGAGAGACCGATATCAAGGACGACTTTTTCGGCATTCCCGCGTCGCTGACCGTCAGCGGCCAGCTTGAGGGCGAGGCCTTCGCGATGGCGTTCGGCAATATCTACACCTTCGGCCCCACGTTCCGCGCAGAGAACAGCAACACCGCGCGCCACGCGGCCGAGTTCTGGATGATAGAGCCCGAGATCGCGTTCGCCGACCTTGACGACGACATGGAGCTGGCGGAGGACATGCTGAAATATCTGATAAATTATGTTTTGGAAAACGCGGCGGACGAGCTGGAGTTTTTCAATAGATTTGTGGACAAAGGTCTGCTGGAGCGGCTGCGCCATGTGGCGGAGAGCGAGTTCGGCAGAGTGACGTATACCGAGGCGGTGGAAAAGCTCAAGGCGTCGGGAAAGAAGTTTGAGTATCCCGTGGAGTGGGGCGTCGACCTTCAGACCGAGCACGAGCGGTACCTGACCGAGGAACTGTTCAAAAAGCCGGTGTTCGTCACCGACTACCCAAAGGAGATCAAGGCGTTTTACATGCGTCTGAATGACGACAACAAAACCGTTGCCGCGGTCGACTGTCTGGTTCCGGGCATCGGAGAGATAATCGGCGGCAGCAGGCGCGAGGAGCGTATAGATGTGCTTGAAAGACGCATGGACGAGCTGGGTCTCGACAAGGAGGCGTATTCAAGGTACCTTGACCTGCGCAGATTCGGCGGATGCAGCCACGCGGGCTTCGGTCTTGGCTTTGAGAGGCTTGTGATGTACGTCACCGGAATGTCGAACATCCGCGACGTGCTGCCCTATCCAAGGACCGTGAATAATTTGGTATAGTCCGTGCGGGCGGCTCGGAAAATTATATTAAGGAGCGAATATTATGAAATTTATCTGGCAATTACTGCTGCTTGCGGCGCTTGTGTTTATAATAATCAAACGCGCGGGCATAGTGGCGCTGTTCGCCAAGCAAAAATACGCCAAGGGCGACTATCAAGGATCGCTGAAAATTTTCAACATAGCGAGCAAGGTCGGGAACCTGGGCGCCGGAGACATGATACTGTTCGGCTACAACTGCCTGCGCTGCGGTGAGCTCAAGGCGGCTAAAAAGATTTTCGCCGACGCCTATATGCTCACTAAGCCCAACACCGCCGACCGATACAGACTGATGTCGCTCCAGGCGCTCGTCAGCTGGAAGGAGGGCGACCTCGACTCCGCGATTGAAAAGCTCGAAGAAGTTTACGAAAACAATTTCAGGATCACAACGATATATCAGAACTTGGGTATCATGTATAACTTAAAGGGCGACGGCAAAAAGGCGGTCGAGTTCAACGAAGAGGCCTACGACTACAACAGCGACGATAACATAATCACCGACAACCTGGCCGAGGCCTACGCGATAAACGGGGATTATGACAAGGCGAGAGAGACATACGAGGAGCTTCTTAAACGCGATCCCGAGCCGAGGTTCCCCGAAGCCTACTACGGCTTCGGCGAGCTTTTGATAAAGCAGGGCGAAAAGGAAAGAGGCATAGAGCTTATAGAAAAATCGCTGGATAAGCCCTTCTCGTTCCTGAGCCTGAAATCAAAAGAAGAAATCGAGCAAATGCTTGAGGAATATAAAAAATAAACATACCGGCTTTGGCAAATAAACGCCAAAGCCGTTTTTTACATATTTTAGACTACGCTTGCGCTGTCCGATCAAATAAATATATTGACTGTTTTGCAAAAATAGGATATAATATAAATATCAAAACATAGGAAGTGGTTGCCTTGCCCAACAACAAAAAGATATTAAAACGCAACGTTAAAGACAGCGTGTTCACCAATCTGTTTCAGGATACAAAATATATAGTGGAGCTCTATAAAGCCCTGCACCCCGAGGCCGATTATGTGACCGAGGACATGATCGAGATAGTCACCCTCAAAAATATACTCACAGACAGCCTGTATAACGACCTGGGCTTTATGATGGACAAAAGGCTGATAGTCTTAGTAGAAGCCCAGTCCACATGGACGGTGAATATAATAATCAGGGGTCTTATGTACCTTGTGCAGACATATCAGGACTATATCGAAAAAGAGGAGCTGAATATATACAGCTCAAAGAAGCTTGAGATACCGAAGCCGGAGCTTTATGTGATCTACACGGGCGACAAAAAGGTAGAGGAAAAGGAAATAAGCCTGAGCGAGGAATATTTTTCGGGAGAGAAAACGGCATTAGACGTAAGAGTCAAAATAATCACCGAAAGCCGCGAGGGTGATATAATCAACCAATACGTGATGTTCACGCATATCTTAAACGACCGGGTAAAGGAATATGGCAGGACTAAAAAAGCCATAGACGAAACAATAAAAATATGCAAAGACAGGAATATT